>CACYCD010000056.1 GCA_902772755.1 uncultured Ruminococcus sp. | reverse complement strand
TTTGCACTTTGCATATATCTGTTTGATATTGAGCTTTTTGCCTTCAAAAAGGTAGTTGATCTTTGAACTCTTTTTGACCATAGCAATCGTGTTAAGACCACATTCCGAGGTGCTATGCCATATTTTTTACGATTATTTGTCTTTTTGGGGATTATGTGAAAATTTTGGTGTGGGAAGTTTTATTTTGAAATTAACAATCACCGCATCAGGCTGAGAGTTTCTCACAGCTTGATGCGGTGCATAATATTATCAGTCGCTTGTGTACGGAAGAAGTGCCAGGTGTCTTGCTCTCTTGATAGCAACTGTAAGCTCTCTCTGGTGAGCTGCACAGGTACCTGTCACACGGCGGGGAAGGATCTTTGCTCTCTCGGACATATATCTGCGAAGTCTGCCGATATCCTTGTAGTCGATCCTCTCTACCTTATCTACACAAAAACCACAAACTTTTCTGCGGGCTTTTCTGCCACGATTAGGTCTGTCTGCCATTGCGGTCAATCTCCTTTATTTCAGAATGGTAAGTCGTCATCCAGGGGCAATGCTTCAAACTCGGCATTGCTGCCGTTGGAATAACCTGCCGACGGTTGAGCCGGCTCTGTCGGCGGTGTTGGCTGAGAAATAGCAGGGCTTTCATCTGTAAAGCCGAAGCTGCTGCTCTGACTGCCATAGCTGTTGCTCTGACTGCCGTAGCTGTTCGGGCTGCCATAACCGCTGTCATAGCCTCCCTGGAACGGGTTGTTTGCTGCGTAGCCGTTGCTCTCTCGCTTTTCACCGGTGAATGACACATTATCTGCCACAACCTCGGTCACGTAGCGGTTTGTACCGTCCTTAGCCTGATATGATCTCGTCTGCAGTCTGCCTTCAACGGCGATCATAGCACCCTTGCCAAAATAACGGCAAACAAACTCTGCCTGCTGACGCCAGCACACGATATTGATAAAATCTGCCTGACGCTGTTCGCCCTGCTTTACAAAGCTGCGGTCAACCGCAATTGAGAAGGACGTAACCGAAACACCTGTGGGAGTTGTTTTGAGCTCCGGGGCGGCGGTGAGCCTGCCCATAAGAATAACTCTGTTGATCATAAATTTCCTTTCACGTTCGGTACACTAAGTACCTACTGCACATCTTTTCGCTAAAAATCAATCTTCTGCTTTGATAATAAGTGAACGAAGAACACCGTCCTGAATCTGGTATCTTCTGTCAAGCTCTGCGGGGAATTCCGCTGTGGACTCAAAGTTCATAAGAACGTAGTAGCCCTCTGACTCCTTGTTGATAAGGTAAGCAAGTCTTCTCTTGCCCCACTCGTCAACACCAAGCAGTGTAGCGTGTCTTTCAATGACACCCTTGAACTTTTCGATAGTATTCTGGATACCTTCTTCGCCGAGCTTCATGGAAAGAACCATAACAGTCTCGTACTTAGCTGTAACAGCTGCCATTCGTTTGCACCTCCTTTAGGACATTTGGCGTATATAAATACGCAAGGATATTATTGCAGTGCGGAAATCTCCGACACATACCATTTTATTGTAGCATATATTTGGGATTTGTCAAGTGATTTTTAATATTTCTTCAAGCTTTTTTCTTGGGGGCATCTTGGGGTCGATATCCCTGTAGCCCAGGGCTATCACGGACACCACGGCCTGCGTCTCGGGTATTGAGAGCCTGCTCCTCAGCTCGTTTTCATTCCTGATTCCCATAATCAGGGTGTCGAGTCCCAGCTCCGTGGCTTTGAGAAGCATTGCCATATTTTGCAGACCCAAGTCGTATGCTCCCCAGCAGTTGCCAAGCTCGTTCACCGCCTGTCCGTCATTGTCGAAGCCGGCGATACCTCTCTCAAAGGCTGTGACGATCAGCACGGGAGCATTTGCGGAATTTTTCTGATTAAAGGGGGGCAGGCAGTTGCTTTTTATAAGCTCCAGATTTTCCTTATCCATAACAGCGTAATAGCGTCCCGTCTGCGAATTTTTCCAGGAGGGTGCTTTTTGAGCAGCAGCGATGATCGCCTCCACGTCCTCACGTGAAACTTTTTTGTCGCTGTAAGCCCTCACACTCCGCCTGCTGTCAAGCAGTTCATTATAAGTCATACTATACCTCCGTGTTCCTCCCACTCGCTCTGCTTAAAGCCTATCAGCACGGTTTCGCCGTCAATGAGTATCGGGCGTTTTACCAGCATACCGTCCGAGGCGAGCAGCCTGAGCTGTTCCTCCTCCGACATCGTGGGGAGCTTATCCTTCAAATTCATTGAGCGGTAGATCATACCGCTTGTGTTAAAGAGCTTCTTCAACGGCTGACCGCTCCTTGCGTGCCAGTCGCTCAGCTCCTCATAGGTGGGGTTGTCGGTTTTTATATCTCTTATCGTGTATTCCTTGCCCTGCTCGTCAAGCCACTTCTGAGCTTTTTTGCAGGTGTTACATCGTGGATAACATACAAACAGCATATTCTCACGTCCTGACAGGTATATTTTTTTCTTTTAGATATTCCTTGAGCTTTGGTATCGGTATCTCTCCAAAGTGGAAGAGAGATGCCGCCAGCACAGCATCGGCTTTGCCGTCTGTGAACGCTTCATAAAAATGCTCATAAGCACCTGCACCGCCCGAAGCGATGACGGGGATATTCACTCTCTCCGAGATCGAGCGTGTCAGCCCGATGTCATAGCCCTGCTTCTGACCGTCCTCGTCCATACTGGTGACAAGCAGCTCGCCTGCACCACGCTTCTCGGCTTCAACAGCCCACTGCACAGCGTCAATGCCCGTGGGTATGCGACCGCCTGCGGTGTATATCTCCCACGAATCGCCCGTCCGCTTGGCGTCTATCGCAACGACTACGCACTGAGAGCCGAATTTGTATGCCGCCTCGTTTATCAGGTCGGGACGCTTGACCGCTGCGGAATTTACGGAAACCTTGTCCGCACCTGCACGGAGCATTATGTTAAAGTCCTCCACACTGCGTATTCCGCCGCCGACTGTGAACGGGATAAAAATGGAATTTGCTACTTTTTCTACCATTTCTACCATTGTTTTCCTGCCGTCACTGGTGGCTGTTATGTCAAGAAACACAAGCTCATCTGCGTTTTCCCTGTCGTACTGAATGGCAGCCTCCACGGGGTCGCCTGCGTCTACCAGGTTTAGAAAGCTCATACCCTTGACAACTCTGCCGTTTTTCACATCAAGGCAGGGGATTATTCTTTTAGCGTACATTGTCAACCATCTCCACAAAGTTTTTCAGCATTTTAAGTCCTGTTTCTCCGCTTTTTTCGGGGTGGAATTGAGTGGCTGTCACATTTTTATACTCCACCGCCGCATCGATCTCTGTGCCGTACTGTGTTGTTGCGGCTACAATGCTCTTGTCCTTTGCGTTGAGATAGTAGGAGTGTACAAAATACACATACGGCTCGCCCTCTATACCTTTAAAAATACCGCTGTGCTTCTTGATCTCAATGCTGTTCCAACCCATGTGGGGGATCTTCAGCCTTCCGCCGTCATTGGGGATCCTTGCAACAGTTCCTTCAAAAATGCCCAGACCCTGTGCATCGGGACTCTCCTCGCTCTCGGGAAACAGAAGCTGGAGTCCCAGGCAGATGCCGAGGAACGGCTTACCGCTGTCGATAAAGCCGAGGATCGCCTCCTGCAAGCCCCTCTTACGCATCGTGTCCACCGTGTCGCCGAACGAACCCACGCCCGGCAGGACTGCACCGTCGGCGGAGAGTATCGTCTGTTTGTCGTCTGTCACAAGGCAGTCTGCTCCGATGTGCCTGAATGCTTTGTAAACACTCTGCACATTTCCTGCACCATAGTCAATTATTGCTATCATATTTTCACCTCCACGGGACAATGCTTCTCATAATAGCAGTACGCATCAAAGCCTGCCGTTTTTATCAGCTCAATTGCCGTATCAAAATTCTGTGATATCCTCTCCGCTTTGTGAGCATCACTGCCGAGGGTAATGTATTTTCCGCCCAGCTCCCTGAACCGCCTGAGAATGTCAAGCCCTGGCATAGTCCTGCCAAGGGCACTTGAAACAGTTGAGGTGTTCACCTCCAGAGCCTTGCGGTTGTCGGCAAGGGTTTTCAGTATTTCATCTGTAATGCTCTTGAACTGAGCGAGGTCGGGCAGCTTGCCTGTCTGATTAACCACATATCTAACGGGGTAGTCAAAATGTGCAAGCGAGTCAAAGCCGTTCCACTGCACCACCTCCAGCTGTTCAAGGAAGTATTCCCTGAGCAGAACGGGAGTTGTTTCATCGGTGAAGGTCAAAAAGTAGAAATCCTCTCTCCCCTTCACCTCGTGGGTGGAAGCAAGGATAAGATCGTACTCCGCCATCGTCAGTGCGGTGTGGGTCTTGTCGGGACAGTGCGTAGGCTCGCCCAGCTCAACGCCGGCAAGAACCTTGATCCTGTCCCTGTACAGCTCTGCCACACGGCGGATCTCCCTGACGGAGGCAGGCACGGCTTCCTCCAGAATAACGCCGAACTCGTTGTCGGGTACGCCTATCGCCAAGGCATCGCAGTGGTCGGTTATCGTCAGCACCCTGACACCCTTATCAATTGCACTCAGCACCATCTGCTCAACGGGTATTTCCGCATCGAAGGAGAAGGCTGAATGTGTATGACTGTCACAATAAATCATAGTTATCACCTTCTTAAAGTTTAGCAAAAAATTGTAGTTTAGTCAAGGCAGACTTTACAATTATATCAAAAAGTGGTATAATACCCTCAGAAAAATTTGGAGGCAAATTATGAAGGCTGTTATAACTGTTGTCGGCAAGGATACTGTGGGTATACTTGCAAAGGTTTCCGCTGTGTGTTCGGACTATGAGGCAAACATCATGGAGGTTTCGCAGAGCGTTTTGCAGGATCTGTTTGCGATGATCATGCTTGTCGAGCTTAGAAAAAAGAATTTCAAGGAGCTGTCCGAGCATCTTACCGCTGTGGGTGAGGAGAATAATTTGAAGATCCACACAATGCACGAGGACATATTCAACTCTATGCATAAAATATAGTGAGGTAACGATATGCTGGATACAGTAGATATTCTTGAAACTATAAATATGATAGAAAACGAAAACCTTGATGTGAGGACTATCACTATGGGTATTTCGCTTTTGGATTGTATGGACGATAATATTGACCGAGCCTGCGAAAAAATCTATGACAAAATTTGCCGTAGTGCGAAGGATTTGGTAAAAACAGGTGAGGATATCGAGAGTGAATACGGGATCCCGATAATCAACAAGCGGATCTCCGTCACTCCCATTGCAATGATCGCCGCTCCCTGCCGTGACAAGGGTGTGGTAAAATTTGCCAAAACACTCGACAGGGCTGCCGATACCCTGGGCGTGAACTTTATCGGCGGTTATTCCGCACTGGTGCAGAAGGGCTTTGCCTCGGGAGATCTTGAGCTGATGCAGTCCATTCCCGAAGCTCTCGCCTGCACCGAGAAGGTTTGTTCCTCGGTGAACGTTGGTTCAACCAAAGCCGGAATAAATATGGATGCTGTAAAAATTATGGGCGGCATAATCAGGCGAACGGCTGAGATCACAAGCGACCGTGACTGCATCGGGGCGGCAAAGCTTGTCGTGTTCTGCAATGCACCCGAGGATAACCCGTTTATGGCAGGAGCTTTCCACGGTGTCGGCGAAGCTGACAGGGTGATAAATGTCGGTGTGTCGGGTCCCGGCGTTGTGAGGGCGGCACTCACCAAATGCAGCGGCTACAGCATAGCCGAAATTGCCGATGTGGTAAAGAAAACTGCATTCAAAATTACAAGAATGGGTCAGCTTGTGGCACAGCAGGCGAGCAAGCGACTTGATGTGCCGTTTGGCATAGTTGACCTATCGCTCGCTCCGACTCCTGCCGTGGGTGATTCGGTAGCCTATATCCTTGAAGAGATGGGCTTGGAGGGCTGCGGCTGTCACGGCACGACTGCGGCACTGGCTCTGCTCAATGACGCCGTAAAAAAGGGCGGAGTTATGGCTTCAAGCCGTGTGGGTGGTCTGTCGGGTGCGTTTATCCCCG
>CACYCD010000055.1 GCA_902772755.1 uncultured Ruminococcus sp. | reverse complement strand
TACCGGCTGGTACAACTCCCACAAGGACGGCTTCGTCTATCTCGGCAAATACCTCTGCGGTTACAAAGGGTATATGCCCCAAAACACCAAGCTAAAGGTCAAAAAGGGTACTGTCGGAATTGCAGGCTGTGCTTTTGAAAAAGAAAATAACCTTGTTTCCCTCACCTGCAGCGGCAGTGAAAAATATATCGGCAAGTATGCTTTTTACGGCTGTTCAAAGCTGAGATCGGTCAAGCTCAAAAACGGTCTGCAAGCTATCGAAGCCAATGCATTTTACGACTGTGATTCCCTGAAAACCATCAAGCTACCCGACACCATAAAAACCATCGGAAGCTGTGCGTTTGAATACTGCGACAAGCTCACGGTTGCAAACCTGCCAAAGAAAATCGCCGACATCGGCAGAGAAGCATTTTCTCACTGCAAGCTGCCCGACAGTCTGACGTTCTCAAAAAATGTAAAAGAAATAGGTTCCTGGGCGTTTGGAAATACTAACCTTAAATCGGTCGTTTTCAAAAATCCCGAAACAGCGATCCATTACAATGCCTTCTCCGGCTGTAAGGCTTTGAAGAGCGTAAAATACCCCTCCGGTATCTATAAGATAGAGGCAGATGCTTTTTCCGGCACACCTTGGTACAAAAAGCTGTTGAAAAAACACAAAAATCAGATAGTCTACATCGGCAAATGTGCCTACGCCGAATCAGGCGATGTCAAATCACCTGTTACCCTCAAAAAAGGAACAAAGGGTATTTGCCTTGACGAAACGGCTTTTGCTGAGATCATAGTCCCCGATACGGTAAAATTCATCTGGTATAGAGCATTGTATTGGGTGCTCGACGAGGGCGAGGGCATAGTATCCGGAGTGATCATCTGCTCCGAAAACTCCCTCGCAGCAGAACACGCCTTGAACAACGGCATCGTTGTCCGGTATACGGAATAAATAAATCAGCTGTGAAGAACGAAGTATAAACTCCGAGCTTCACAGCTGTTTTTATTTTATTTGCCGTGTGAGGCTATGAGCTTTTTCAGCTCGTTTATCAATTTGTCGGGGGATAAGCCTGTTTTGGCGGCAGCGTCGGCGATAGTTGCATTTCTTATCATCATTTTGCCCACAGGGGTTTTGATGATATTCAATCTGCTGTCCAGTTTTACAAGCTCATCGGGCAGCCACGGGTATTTTGCCAAAATATCCGTCAGCTTTGTGTTTATGTTAAAATCCACCTTAGGACTCCCAATTACTTTTTGTCAGCCTTTGCTTCGGGCTTTTCCTCTGCCTTGTCAGCTACTATTTTGGCAGGAGCTTTCTTTTCGGCAGGTTTTTCCTCTGCTTTCTCGGCAGGGGCTTTTTTTGCAGGAGCTTTCTTTGGCTCTGCTTTGGGTTCTTCCTTTACTTCGGCTTTAGGCTCTTCCTTGGATTCTTCCTTTGCTTCTGTCTTAGGCTCTTCCTTGGATTCTTCCTTTGCTTCTGTCTTAGGCTCTTCCTTTGCTTCTGCTTTGGGTTCTTCCTTGACCTGGGGTGCTTCCTCAGTCTTGGGTTCTTCCTTTACTTCCTCTTCCTTCGGCTCTTCAACGGGCTTTTCGGGAACGGGCAGTTCCTCTTTCAGCGTGAGGTAAACTGCGCCGAGGGCAGGAATTGTGATCTCCATTGAGAAGTCGAGGTCGTGGTTCGGGATATCCTCTGCCATAAGGTCGCCGTCATTGGTCATACCGTAGCCGCCGAACTCGAAGCTGTCGGAGTTGAGAACTTCCTTATAGATACCGTACTTGGGAACGGCGATCCTGTAGTTATGTCTTGTGATGGGCTGGAAGTTGCAGACCACAAGAATCTCTGAGCCGTCGAGTGCTATCCTGCGGAAAGCGATAATGCTGTTCTGAGCATCATCAAGCGACAGCCAGCGGAAGCCGTTCCAGTCGTAGTCGTTCTCGTGCATTGCAGGAACGTCACGATAGAATTTGTTGAGGGTAGCTATATAGTGATTGAGCTGTTTGTGCAGATCGTAGTCAAGCAGATTCCACTGGAGCTGTTCGTTGGCGTTCCACTCGTCAAACTGACCGATATCACTGCCCATAAACATAAGCTTTTTGCCGGGGTGAGCCATCATATAGCCGAGGAAGCCTCTCATACCCTGGAATTTCTGCTCATAGCTGCCGGGCATCTTGTTGATGAGAGAGCCTTTGCCGTAAACTACCTCATCATGTGAGATGGGCAGGATAAATGCTTCCGAGAATGCATAGATCAGGCTGAATGTCAGCTTGTCCTGATGCCAGTTTCTCCACAGCGGATCCTCATGGATATATGAGAGGGTGTCGTTCATCCAGCCCATATTCCACTTGTAATCAAAGCCCAGACCGAAGTCCTTGATGGGATAGCCTGTTACATTTGCCCAGGAGGTGCTTTCCTCTGCGATCATCAGCACATCGGGATGCAGTGTGTGCATAACGGTGTTGAGGTACTGCAGGAACGAAACTGCAACGAGGTTTTCTCTTCCGCCGTACTGGTTGGGAAGCCACTCGCCGTCCTTGCGGTTGTAGTCAAGGTAGAGCATTGAAGCAACAGCGTCAACACGGATTCCGTCAAAGTGGAGCTCTTCGATCCAGTAGTTGGCTGAGGAAACGAGGAAGCTCTTGACCTCATAGCGGTCATAGTTGAAGATATATGTACCCCACTCCTTATGCTCGCCGATTCTCCAGTCCTCATACTCATAACAGCCTGTGCCGTCAAAGCGTGCAAGACCGTGAGCGTCCTTGGGGAAGTGAGCCGGTACCCAGTCGAGGATAACGCCGATACCTGCCTTGTGGCACTCGTCAATGAAGTACATCAGATCCTTCGGTGTGCCGTAACGAGAGGTTACTGCAAAGTAGCCCGTTACCTGATAGCCCCATGAACCGTCAAACGGGAACTCTGTGAGCGGCATAAACTCGATGTGAGTGTAAGCCATTTCCTTGAGATAAGGCACAAGCGTGTCGGCAAGCTGTCTGTAGGTGAAGAAAGTACCATCATCGTTCTTCTTCCATGAGCCTGCGTTCATCTCATAGATGTTAATAGGCATATTCTTGTGGGGGTGAGTTTTCTTGAACTCATACCAGTCAGCATCGCCCCACTCATAGCCTGTGATGTCATAAACCTTAGAGGCATTCTCGGGACGGGTCTGGCAGTGGAAAGCATATGGGTCGGTTTTGAGAGTTTTGTCGCCCCACGGTGTTTCAACACAGTATTTGTAGTTGTCGTACTCTGCAAGACCGTCAACAAAGGTCTCCCAAACGCCTGTGTTGAGAACTCTGTACATATAGTTAGCATCTTGATTCCAGCCGTTGAAGTCGCCCACAACAGATACGCTCTTGGCATTGGGTGCCCATACTCTGAAAACAACACCTTTGCGACCGGCAAGGTCCATAAAGTGTGATCCAAGGTACTCATAGGCATGGGTCGAATGTCCTGTCAAAAACAGCTCAAGCTGGGACTTGTTTCCATTGTTTTCCATGATACTCCTCTTTTCGTATGTAAGATTTAAAAAATTTGCGTATTTATACAAAAATACTTGACAGCATACAGAATACACTGTTATACCTATCAACATTATAACATAGTTATTTATAAATGTCACTACTAAAATGAGAAAATTCGGAAATTTTTTGAAGTTTTTTTGATTGGGATTTGACAAGTATTTTTTGACAATGTATAATTTAATCAGCTTAGATAAGGAGTTGATATAATGACCTTTTATGACTACAGTGTTCCCACGCCAAAGGGAGAAGAAGTGTTGATGAAAGCTTTTGAGGGCAAGATAGTTTTGGTGGTGAATACCGCCACAGGCTGCGGATTTACACCTCACTATAAGGATCTGGCGACAATGTATGAGAAGTATCGGGATAAGGGCTTTGAGATAGTTGACGTTCCCTGTAATCAGTTTGCCGGACAGACGCCCGGAACCGATGAAGAGATACACGAGTTTTGTTCATTGAAATATAAAACAAAATTTCCTCAGATGAAAAAGTCCGATGTGAACGGTGTCAACGCTCTGCCTCTGTTTGAGTTTTTGAAAAGTGAACAGGGCTTCAAGGGCTTTGGCAAGGGACCCAAGGCTCTCGCTATGAGTGCTATGCTGAAAAAGCTTGACAAAAACTACAAAGTAAATCCCGATATCAAATGGAATTTCACCAAGTTTATTGTTGACCGTGAGGGCAAAGTAGTTGCCCGTTTTGAGCCAACTGTCAAGATGAGCGTGGTCGATGCTTTTGTTGCAGATTTGATCGGAGGGACAGCAGTATGAACAGTGAAAGCCCAAACAGGGAGAGCGTTATCATAAAAACCAGTGTGATAGGGATACTTACCAATGTATTTCTTGCCGGCTTCAAAGCGGCGGTGGGGCTTATCTCCAACTCGATAGCGGTTATTTTGGATGCCGTGAACAATCTGTCGGATGCATTGTCCTCGGTGATAACCATAATCGGTACAAAGCTGGCAGGAAAAGCTCCCGATAAAAAACACCCGATGGGCTACGGCAGGATTGAATACCTTAGCTCGGCGATCGTGTCGGGAATAGTCCTCTATGCCGGCATAACCTCGCTGGTGGAGTCGGTGAAGAAGATAATCACGCCTGATAAGGCGGATTACTCGGTGGTTTCACTTGTGATAATCGGCACTGCGGTAGCTGTCAAGATAATTTTGGGTACATACGTCAAGCGTAAGGGCAAGCAGGTGAACTCAGGTGCGTTGGTAGCCTCCGGCTCGGACGCAATGTTTGACGCTGTGCTGTCCGCCTCGGTGCTTCTGTCTGCGGTGTTTTTCCTGCTGACGGGCATATCGCTTGAAGCCTATGTAGGTGTAATAATTTCAGCAGTGATCATCAAATCCGGAATTGAAATGATGAACGAAACACTGAACGATATCCTCGGCAGACGTGCCGACCCTGAAACCGTTAAGCACATCAAGGAATTGCTGGCTGAAGAGCCCGATGTCAGGGGAGCGTATGATCTGGTGCTGTACAACTACGGTCCCGACAAAAACTATGCCTCGGTGCATCTTGAGCTGCCCGACACAATGACTGTGGAGGCGGTAGACCGCCTGACACGCAGGGCAGAGCAAAAAGTCTATCGTGAAACCGGAGTTATCCTGACGGGTGTGGGAGTATATTCCTACAACACCTCAAACGATGAGGCGGCAAAAATACGCAATGCAGTACAGGAGGTCGTACTCTCTCACGATTGGGCATTGCAGATGCACGGCTTTTATGCAGATACCAATAAAAAAAGCCTGCGTTTTGATGCAGTGCTGAGTTTTGATATTGAGCCAAAGGAAGCTATGAAAATTCTTACCGAAGATGTAAAACAGCTTTATCCCGACTATCAAATTACGGTCGTACCCGATGCGGATATATCATTGTCCTGAAAAAAAATCCCGAACCGCAGTGGTTCGGGATTTTGTTATGGTCGTTATAAATTACTTTGTAACTGTTACCTCAACGTAAGCTGTACCTGTGGAAAGCTTGTTGTTGAACTTGAGACCGTACTGAGCAAGTGTATCTGTGATAACCTTTGCAGCAGCCTCATCATAAGTGATCTTGAACTTTGTGAAGCCTGCGTTCTTAGCCTTGATAATGAAGTTCTCATCAAGCTCAGCTACATTTGTATCTGTACCCTTGTCAACGCTGTATGAGTTAATGCTTGATGCCTTGAGAATGAGGTCAAGGAAAGCACCGTCCATAAACTGCTCTTTCTCTTTCAAGGCGATCTTGATGCAGATGTTGCCGTACTGGTCATGATAGTGTGAGCCGTCGGGAACATAGAGACCCTCTCCACTCTGACCCCATGAAGCGTTGCCTGCATAGTTGGTCTTTACTGTGAATACAACTACCTGGAGGTTGTCGCCTGTGAGCTTGCCTGAGTAGGAGTTTGTCTTTACAGTCTTGACCTTCTTGCCGTTGCTGTCATAGATCGTGTAAGAGCTTGCGTACTTGACCTTTGACCAAGAAAGCTTGTATGTGCCGTTGTTGTTGAGCTTGAGAGTTACCTTATCGGGTGAATCAACAACAACACCCTTCTTAGCAGCGGAAGCAACAGATGTTGACTTGCCGTTTACAGCCTTGACCTTGTAAGTATACTTAACGTCGCTGCTGAGAGTCTTGTCAGTGTATGTGAGCTTCTTAACAGTAGCAACCTTTGCATACTTCTTGCTGTCCTTGCGGTAAACGATGTACTTCTTTGCACCCTTAGCCTTCTTCCATGTGAGCTTAAGACCGTCCGGATAACCGTCCTTGTTCTTTGTCATCTTAACGGAAGAGATCGTGGGAGCTACCAGTCTTACTACCTTTACGGAAGCAGCCTTTGCACCTGTAGCCTTGATGGTGTAGGTGTAGGTCTTGCCTGCCTTGGCAGTCTTATCTGTGAAGGTGACCTTCTTAACAGTCTTAAGAGCCTTCTTGGTACCCTTGCGGTAAACCTTGTAGGACTTTACACCCTTAACCTTTTTCCATTTGAGTGTAATACCTGCCTTGGCGTTGGTAGCCGTAAGCTTTGTGATCTTCTTGGTTGTTGCTGCGGAAGCAGTAAGAGCTACTGAACACATTGAAGCAGCCATTACGCCTGCAAGCACACCGCTTACAATTCTTGTCTTTTTCATTCAATAAATCTCCCTTAAATATAGTGAATGTAAAACATTCTAAGCTTGATTATACTACATATTGTTTTAAAAAGCAATAGAAAAGTATATTTTTATATTTTTGTAATTTTTATTACAAATGACTAAACTATTTTTCGGAAAATGCCTTGTCGATTGCGGCTGCAGCTTTTTTGCCGGCACCCATTGCCAGGATAACCGTTGCCGCACCTGTTACGGCATCGCCTCCGGCATAGACATTTTCACGGCTGGTCAGTCCGTCCTCATCGGCAATGATACCGCCCCATCTCTGAGTGTCAAGTCCCTTGGTGGTGGACTTGATGAGGGGATTCGGCGATGTGCCGATAGCTATTATCACACAGTCCATAGGCAGGACATACTCACTGCCCTCTACGGGAACGGGTCTGCGTCTGCCGCTTGCGTCCGGCTCGCCCAGCTCCATCTTGATGCACTTGATGCCGGTAACGTTGTCGTTTTCGTCACCGAGTATTTCAACGGGATTGTTGAGTGTGCGGAACACGATGCCCTCTTCCTTGGCGTGGTGGACTTCCTCAGCCCTTGCCGGAAGCTCGTTCTCGGAGCGTCTGTAAACTATTGTGACTTCCTCTGCACCCAGTCTGAGAGCTGAACGTGCTGCGTCCATCGCAACGTTTCCGCCGCCGACTACTGCAACATGCTTTGCGTGCATTATCGGTGTAGTGCTGTCATCCTTGTATGCCTTCATCAGATTTACTCTGGTGAGGAACTCATTTGCGGAATAAACTCCGTTGAGGTTCTCGCCGGGGATATTCATAAATCTCGGCAAGCCTGCACCGCTGCCGATGAAAACAGCTTCAAAGCCCATCTCCTGCAGCTCGTCAATAGACAGCACCCTGCCTATGACCATATTTGTCTGAACGGATACGCCCAGATCAATGAGGTTCTGAACCTCCTTGTTTACGATATCCTTGGGGAGTCTGAACTCGGGGATACCGTACTGGAGGACTCCGCCTGCTGTGTGCAGAGCTTCAAACACAGTGACCTCATAGCCCTTCTTGGCGAGGTCGCCGGCACAGGTCAGTCCTGCAGGACCGCTGCCGATAACGGCTACCTTGTGACCGTTGCTTACAGGCTTCTCAGCCTTTTCGGTGGTGTTGGCGTTGTGCCAATCGGCTGCAAATCTTTCAAGCCTGCCGATAGCCACAGGCTCTGTCTTTATGCCACGCACGCACTTTGCCTCGCACTGTGACTCCTGGGGACAAACACGTCCGCAGACAGCCGGAAGTGAGGAGCTTTTGCTTATCACCTGATAAGCACCCTCAAAATCCTGCTCGGTTATCTTCTTTATAAAGTCGGGTATCTCGATATTTACGGGACAGCCGGCAACGCAGGGCTTATGACGGCAGTTAAGACAGCGTGAAGCCTCGTCCAGTGCCATCTGCACGGTGTAGCCCGTGGCAACCTCAAGAAAATTCCCTGCTCTGACCTTGGGGTCCTGCTGGGGCATCTCCGTCCTGGGTATCTTCATATTTGCCATTTTATTTTACCTCCTTGTTGAGAAGGTTACAGCTCTCCTCATAAGCGTGTCTTTCAAACTCGTGGTAGAATCTGCCTCTCTTGATAGCCTCGTCAAAATCCACCTTGTGACCGTCAAAATCAGGACCGTCAACACAGGCAAACTTTGTTTCTCCGCCAACGGTAAGACGGCAGCCGCCGCACATTCCCGTACCGTCTATCATAATGGGATTCATTGAAACAACAGTCTTTATGCCGTACTTCTCGGTGAGCTTTGCAACGAACTTCATCATAATAAGGGGACCTATGGTTATTACCTCGTCATAGGTGTTGCCCTCCTCAATAAGAGCCTGCAGTGCGTTTGTTACAAGACCCTTCTCGCCGTATGAGCCGTCGTCCGTCATCATTTTGAAAACGGTCGAGTGGCTTTTGAACTCATCTTCCAAAATAACAAGATCCTTGTTTCTGAAGCCGACAACGGAGTGGACCTCCACACCCTTGTCAAAGAGCTTTTTTGCAACGGGATAGGCAATTGCACAGCCAACGCCGCCGCCCACGACTGCAACCTTTTTAAGACCGTCTGTTTCCGTAGCATTGCCGAGCGGTCCTACAAAATCGTGGATATAGTCGCCCTCAGAAAAGCTGTTGAGCTGATTTGTAGTTGCTCCCACTATTTGAAAAATTATGGTAACGGTTCCGTTTTCTCTGTCGTAGTCGGCAATAGTCAGCGGAATACGCTCGCCGTTTTCATCGGTACGCAGGATTATAAACTGACCGGGTTCTGCTTTTTTTGCAATCATAGGAGCGTCAACCACCATTTTTGTAACGGTAGGATTGAGTACCTCTTTTTTTAGTATTTTATACATAATCATACTCCTCGATAGAGATAATACTAATTAACAGTGTACTACATTTCATCGTCATTTGTCAATAGTTTTGCAGGATAAAAAAATAAAACTGCAAAACCGCAGTTTATTTGGCGGTATCAATCTGTACAAAGTCATTTTTTACAAGGCTTACCGCCTCTTCCATTGCCTGCTGTTCATCGGGACCGTCAAACTCCAGCGTTATCTCGGTACCGCACTTTATGCAGGCGGTTATCAGGTTCATAATGCTTTTGCCGTCAATGCGTGTGTTTCCCTTGACAACGGTCACGCTTGTACCCTCGTACTTGCCCATTGCCCTGACAAACGCACCGGCAGGCCTCATGTGAAAGCCGTTCCTTCTTGTGACAGTTACTTTTGCAGATATCATAATAAATTCTCCTCAAAAAATATAAAACGCAGAGCCAAGCACCGAGCTTATCAGCACCGCACCCAGCACATCGCCTGGATAATGCACGCCGGCTATGGGTCTTAAAACGGCAATGAGCAGTGTTATCGGAATTGCCGCCACGCCCAACCGTGGGTCAATGTAAAAAAACGCAAAGTTTATTATCACCGCACTGGCAACGTGCCTTGACGGAAAGCTCTTCCCCACCGTCTTTTTCGGGAAAAGCGGTACAAAGCCGTGAGCCTGATACGGACGGGGGCGGTCAATGAGCTTTCTCAGCACGGTTATCCCCAGCACCGTGACAAGCGGTATGGTGACTGCCCTGACCAGCCTTTTGTCGCAGGTGAAGAAAAGATACACCAGCATAACGGGATAGGCAAGATACATGACCCCCGTTGTGAGCCTGTACAAAACACAGATCAGCTTATACAGGGCAGGGTGGTTCTCGATATAGCTTTTCAGTGCCGTGTATTTTTTTGCATAGTCTGACTTTTCTATGACCATCACTCCCCAAACAAAT
Organism: uncultured Ruminococcus sp.; assembly: GCA_902772755.1. Taxonomy (GTDB): domain Bacteria; phylum Bacillota; class Clostridia; order Oscillospirales; family Acutalibacteraceae; genus Ruminococcoides. Next base: position 2,240 of record CACYCD010000055.1, on the reverse strand, counting down.
TACGGCTTCAGAAAGTCTATAGCCCGTTCGTGGTTGATTATATGAGCCTTCTTGGTTTTTCCGCCAAACTCTCCGTCAAGCGTCCACGGCAGGGAGGATTTACTTTCTATAATAAAATCATTGCTTCTGAGATATACCAGTCTTCGGCTGTCGGTCTTGCTCAGGATAAGGTCATTGACGGTTTCCTGAAAATCCACGGCATTTGTGGGAGTTTTTATCATTATGGCTTCAAACTTGCCGTCATCAAGCTCTACCGAGTCTTCATCTATTTTCAGCAGACCGCCAACGGAAAAGGTATTGCATATCATTCCGTAAACAAAATCGTCCTCGACCACTTTTTCGGGGGTGGTGATACGCACATGCAGGCTCTTTATCTTGGGTATCTGTCTTACACCCTCCATGATATAAGCTGCCTTGCCGAACAGGTTTTTAAAGTTCTGCGGTGTGGAGTAGGACACCTCTGTGAACGCACCAAAGCCGGCAACATAGTTGAAATATCTTTCATTGAACTCGCCTATGTCGTAGGGGAACACACGGCTGTGTGCAATTCCGTCAACACATTTTATGATGTTTTTTGAGATGCCCAGCGAGGTCGCAAAATCATTGACCGTACCTGCCGGAATGTAGGCACAGGGCTTCCTGTCCTCCTTGGGAACGCTCATATAGCCTGTTGTTATCTCGTTGAGAGTGCCGTCTCCGCCTGAACACACGACCATATCAAAGTCAGCCATAAGCTCCGCCGCCGAGCGTGTGGCATCACCCTTCCCCTTTGTGGGGATAACTGTGACAGTACCCAGCTCAGACAGCTTTTCTATTATATAAGGAAGCTTGCTGCGGATAAGACCTTTGCCGGATACAGGATTGTATACAAATAAAAGTTTTTTGTGATTCATATATATACCTCTTACAGATACAGTGATCTAGTTTATTATAACAGATAATGCTGAGCATTTCAAGAAAAACAACAGTGAAAAAGTGTTGCGTACCTCAAAAACTTAGATAAACCGCTTGCACTTTGTTATCGGCTGTGTTAGAATAGAAATATAAAAACGTTGATGCAAGACGGTCATAAAAAAGGGGATATAAAAATGACTAGGTTTATCCAGTGGGAAGGCTTTGAAGAAGGCATCTGGCAGGAAGAAATAAATACCCGTGATTTCATTCAGAAAAATTATCAGCCCTATGACGGTGACGAGAGCTTTCTCGAAAGCCCCACCGAGGCTACAAACACGCTTTGGGGGATACTCAAGGAGCTCCAGAAGGAAGAGCGTGCCAAGGGTGGTGTTCTCGATATGGACACTGACATAGTTTCCACGATAACCTCACACGCCCCCGGCTATATCCACAAGGACTGCAAGCACCTTGAAAAGGTTGTCGGTCTGCAAACAGACAAGCCTCTCAAGCGTGCGTTTATGCCCTTTGGCGGAATTAAAATGGCAGAGCAGGCTTGCTCGACCTACGGCTACACTCCGTCTGCCGAGCTGCACAATATATTCACCGATTACAGAAAAACCCACAACCAGGGTGTTTTTGACAGCTACACTCCCAAGATGAAGCAGATCCGCCACAACAAGATAGTCACGGGTCTGCCCGACACCTACGGCAGAGGCAGGATAGTCGGCGATTACCGCCGTGTTGCCCTCTACGGCATTGACTTTCTAATTGAAGAAAAGCAGAAGGATCTTGAAAACTGCGGTGACGGCACAATGACGGACGATGTTATCCGTCTGCGTGAGGAGATCGCCATGCAGATCAAGGCACTCAGGGATATGAAGGTCATGGCACACTCCTACGGCTATGACATCTCGAAGCCTGCCAATGATGCAAAGGAAGCGGTGCAGTGGCTCTACTTTGGCTATCTGGCTGCTATAAAGACGCAGAACGGTGCGGCTATGAGCGTAGGAAGGATCTCGACCTTCCTTGACATCTATATTCAGAGAGATCTTGACAGGGGCTTTATCACGGAAAGAAAAGCTCAGGAGCTTATCGACCACCTTGTTATGAAATTCAGAATGGTCAAGTTTGCCCGTATCCCTGCATATAACGAGCTTTATTCCGGCGACCCCGTCTGGGCTACGCTGGAGGTAGCCGGCACAGGTGTTGACGGCAGATCAATGGTCACCAAGACGGATTTCCGCTTTCTCCATACTCTCGAAAATATGGGACCATCTCCCGAGCCTAATCTGACGGTGCTGTACACCTCCAAGCTTCCGGAGACCTTCAAGACCTACGCCGCCAAG
>CACYCD010000054.1 GCA_902772755.1 uncultured Ruminococcus sp. | reverse complement strand
CATCTGTCGAGGTACTCCTCCACCTTGTAGATCGGAACAACTACACTGATAAGCGGGTACTTTTTCATACTCTATCTCACTTCATATTTATTATCCGTACCTCTTGCCTTTGCGTAAAGCTTATGAAAAAGCTTATACATCAGTGGCGAGGCAGTACAGAGAATACACCTTAATTTTATTGCCCTGCCGAAATTACCTTTTGCAATTATCGGTTTTACCGACTTCAGTTCCTTACGGCACATTTTTATATATTCATCGATATACGGCTCGTTCTGCAGATTTTTCATCACTGCACCGTTTATATACAGGGAGGCAAGCCGTGCGGTAAGCACATTTTTCAATATCTCATTTTCTCCCACGTCCTCATATATCAGCTTTAACACCCTGATGGGGTCGTAAAGCTTGCTTTTGTTCACTCCCGAGGTGGCAGCCGAGTTTTTTCTCAGCATATAGTGGTAAAGACAGCGGTCATAATACACCGATTTTTCCGACTGTCTGAAAAAATGATAATTCATCAGCAGGTCTTCATTGATTTTTATTGACGTGTCAACAAGGTTTTCTTCGATGGTTTTTTTAACTATCTCAGCCCTGACAAGCTTGTTCCAAAGACCCGGCTCTACATAACTGCCCTCAAGAAGGTCATAGACCCCCTGCTCCCTGTCCTGAACAACGGTTTTCTGCGTATTATAGTAGTAATCGACCCGGCTCGGGAACACCATCTGATAACCGCAGTGGGAGATATCCGCACTGTGGTTTTTTGCGTTCTGCAAAAGGATATCAAACATTTCAGGCTCAATAAGATCGTCACCGTCAACAAAGCCTATCCAATTTCCCGTGGCAAGCCTAATCCCGTCAATACGGGCAGCGGTCACACCGCCGTTTGACTTGTGAAGCACCTTTATCCTGGGATCCTGTTCCGCAAGACTGTCGGCAATTTTTCCGCTGTCGTCCGTGGAACCGTCATCAACTATGATAATTTCAAGCTCATCATACGTCTGTGCGAGAATACTCCCGACAGTTCTTTCAATGTATGCCTCTATGTTGTACACAGGCACTATAACAGATATTTTATCCCTGTCCATCAGTCAACAAACCCTATTTTTCCCTGAAGCTCTTCACGCTGCTGCCTGCGTTTTTCCATGGTAATTCCACATCTGAGGGTATATTCCTCACCATACACGGGAGAGCTTTTCATCAGCTCACGCTGCTTATCAAGGTATTCCTCAATACTGCATATCACCTTTGCCGGAGATCCGACAGCAACCGAATTTGACGGTATATCGTGGGTAACTGTGCTGTTTGCTCCTATTATGACATCATCGCCGATCGTAACATTTGGCAGGATAACAGATTCCGCCCCTATGAACACCCTGTTTCCGATAGTGACATTCCCTATCTTCGTGTAGTTCAGAAGCATCTTGGTGCTTGCATCATGACAGAGAATATGCACCCTGGGCGCAAGTGTGACATCATCGCCTATTTTTATCAGCCAGCAGTGGCTCGGATCAAGGATAACCCCTCCCAGTCTGCTGAAATTTTTACCGACTGTCATTCCCATGGAAACGAGCTTTTCTGTAGTATACTCGCCCCTCAGACGGTACAGAAGCTCCCTGATAATACTCATACACACCTCATAATGATAACAGCATTTCCTCAACAGCCCTTACGGTATTTACCTTGCTGAAAAAGACTGCTCTTTCCCTTGTTTTATGTCTGTAATGATCAAGCCTGTCGGGAGAAGCTATCAGCATTTTTACTCCTTCATACAGGGCATCCTTATTGTTGTCCGTGATAATTCCGTACTCGTTATTCTTTCCGAGTATCTCTTCCATGCCCGAACAGCGAGTGGTCACCACAGGCGTGCCAACTATAACCGCCTCAGTCACAGAGGTACTGAAGCCCTCACTTATTGACGAGCAGATATATAGGTCGCATTTTGCCACATACTTATACGGATTGAGCTTGTAGCCCAAGAAAAAAAACGATTTGTCAAGCCCGTTCTTCTTAAGATAGTCCTCTATCCCCTTTTTGCAGGGACCGTCACCCATAATATACACTCTGTTTTTTATGCCCTCGTCCCATAGCCTCTTGTGGATCTCGGCTATGCGGTCAAAGGCTTTTACTTCGGCTATCTTGCCGACCGAACAGAGGTTAAGATATTCACTGTCAAATTCGACATCATCAACTGTCTCAAGAGATTTTTCATAGACCTCATCCGTCTCTATCGTGTTGTACAAGACCTGAGTATCTCCCTTAAAATCCAGGGTTTTGCAGAAAAAATCCCTGACCCAGCTTGAAACAAAAACAGTTTTGTCAAATCTATTGTAGGCAAGCTTTGCCTCTTCAAAGCTGCGGAAGCCTATCGCCGCCTCCGACTGCGAATCCAGCTTGCAGTGTATCCAGCTAACAAGCTTTGTTCCGCTGTCCGTACAGCCGCCGGCTATCCTCGCCGTCGGACCCTCAAGATAGGATACTATTATATCGTAATGCTCCTTAATGAACCTTTTGTACAGAGCTTTGGGGCTGAGTAGCTTCATCAGCTGACTGTTG
>CACYCD010000053.1 GCA_902772755.1 uncultured Ruminococcus sp. | reverse complement strand
TTTGTACCTGCATCAAATGTTGCGGAACTGTCTTTATATTCCGACATAATACTTCCATCTGACACAAAAGCAACGATGAAGGTTTTTGCTTCACCGCCGATCACGCAGTACTGACCGTCAGTGATGTCAGACCATATCGGAGTCGTCTGAATGGCAGAAACATTTGTCATATTTGCAATTGAAACCGCTTCAACAGCTGATTTTGATGTGCCAAAGGCAATCTTAGCCGGAGCAGAACCTGCCATTACCGCCAAAGAAAATAACACTGTACCATTTCCCAAGCTGGTATCTTTGACCATTTTTGTTACATTGGCAACCTGCGTTGCTCCATTCGTTACAAACTTGCACCACACCTCATTTGGATTACCTGAGGTCTTATAAAAAATAGTATATTGTTTCGGCTTTACAAAATTAACCGATACTGTCAAGTATTCGCTTGCAACTTTGGGCATTGTTACCCATACCATAATTGTGCTTGACGGTACATAAATGTTGTTTGCCCTGGCGTATTCGATGTAATCCTGATATTCTTCTTCGGTAAATTCTGTAAGGTTTTCAATGCCGCCCATGCTGAGAGCAACGGTACAGGTGTAATCTTCATCCGGATTGATTCGCAGGGCGATCTTGTCACCTGCCTTGACCTTATCGGCAGAATTCCATGGTTCAAACGAAGTTTTCAACAGCGAAGCTGTTCCGCCGTTTTCCGATGCTTCAAGTATGGCTTTATAATATTCTTGGTAGATATATGCTGTTACACAGCCTGTGGCACTTTCGTTGTGGTGTGTGTCGCTCTGAGCTTTATACCATACATAGTAAGTTCCTATATTTGTGCGTGAGGGAATAGTCGTACTCCAACCGGATGTAGGTGCAGTTGTTGCGTTGGTTCCGACTGCGTAGAGCATTGTTCCGTATGTGTTGTTACCACACTTTACAACTCCGGGTGTTACAAGATCATGAGCTGATCCGTCATAATAATTGGAAGTAACAGGTGTCGGAGCTTTAGAAACTTTCAAAGTAGGCTTGGAATTATCCACACGCATATATGAACCTCTCGCATAATCTCCGTTGGTCAAGTGTGCGTGATTAAGACTGTCGGCATTGCCTCCGTAATAAACATTAAGATTATCACCAACCGTCAGTGTTCCGTTGCTATCTCCGCCGCCATGACCTATACCGACAGCGTAGTCGCCACCAATACCGATTACCGTAGAGTTTTCAATGACTATGGAGCCCAAATCATAGTTTGTACTGCCGCCGCCTATACCCGCACCTTTTAGACCGCCTCTTGCTGTAACAGTAGCATTCTTGATAGTGATTGAGGTAAAAGTCTGCTGTCTGCTTCCGCAGCCGATACCCGCAGCCCACTTTTCACCGGTTGCGTTGACGGTACCGCCGAGGATCGACACAGTACCACCATCAGCTTCATAACCACCGTTGCCGATTCCGGCACCACCGCCTGTGGTTGTTGTTTTATTATATGTACCTTCACATCCTCCGTATGCGGTAATATTTCCTCCGTAAATCGTTACAAATCCGGGGCTGTATCTGCCGCCGCCGATTCCGGCTCCCACAACAGAGCCCCTGGCTGAAATTATTCCGCCGTGGATATTGATACTGCCCGAATTACTGTTCTGTGTGCTTCCGATACCGGCACTGGCGTTGGTGGCAGTGGAAATAAGATTGCCGCTGTTGCCACTTTGAGCATAGATATTAAGCGTATTTCCGCTGTTTACTACAATACCCTGTCCTGCTGTCAGATTACAGCCGTCTGTCAAAATCAGATTTGCCGTACCCGATACCGTGATAACACTGCCAATAGATACAGTACCTTTGGCAACATACCAACCGCCGTTTGTCCAGCTTGTGGTTGAAGCGGAAATGTTTGTATAACTGGTAACGCTTTTTGTCGCAAACGAGACAGTCGAACCGTTATACGACGCTTGCCGATAAGAGACCTCTGCTGCCGCACTTGCTGCAAACGGTAAAGTAGTGAACATACCTAACACCATCATAACCGCCAGCAATATGCTTACTGTTCTTTTGATACTTGTCATAAAGTATCCCTCCTAAATAGATTATTTATTTATAAAAAATGTCCGACTGTATGCTCGCTGACCGCATACAATATATAATAGTATCGAACACCGGCTGCCTCAGCAGTCGAATCGGACATCATTTATAACATAAGACTTGGTTATTCCACAACTTGTATAGTTTTTTGTTAATTTAATGTATTTTAATAATAACACATCCCAATCCAAATTGCAAGAACTTGAATACGATAATCACAAAATTCAATACTACAAAAATCAGCATATTACTGAAAGTAATTCACAGGAATGCTTCATTGATTCTGCACCAAATCAGCGAGCTGATTTTCCAATGTGTTTCTGAACTCCGAGGCTTAAAATCGCTCAAATAAAGTTTTGAAAAAGCACATAAAACGTCTGATTATGGAAAAACTAAATTTTAAATACAAGTATTTCTGTATGTATTTGTCTACCTAAAAACGATCCAATGAGCTAAAGAATTCCGCTCCGGCTGATACATAAAGAAAGCTCTGATCGGAGCGTTTTCTAATATATATGTATATATCCTCAAACTGAAATAAGCCAACCGTATTTTTTAAACGATTGGCTTCGGATTTTCTTTTTTATATATAGAAACGGAAAAAACTTTTTGAAATTCTTTCCGGAAACGAGATTTTTTCTGAATTTGTACCCTCGGAAGGGCTTTCGGGAGGGTTCGGTACTCGTCAGTTGCTGAAAAATATCTATGGAACATGGCACTTGCTGACACGCCTTTAGACAGAAAAAAAGCACGGTATACCGTGCTTTTTTGCCCAAATATCTTTTTCGTACACACAATATGTCAAGAGTGAATGAAAAAGATTTTTTCACCATTTTTGCCACCCAGTCCCGAACTTTCGCACTTTTTATTCGGCGTAATTCATTTGATGATATGCTTTTTCCATCGTATTACTGTCACTGTAATGCTTTAAGATAATTCTCAATATTTAAGTAATGAACACCGTTATCGAGAATTTGATCCTCTCCCCTATATATAACATTGGTACTCTTTATTGTTCCGAAACGCTTTTCTGTCAGATCCCGTTTATCTTGATCTATGAGATGTCTGAATTGCTGCGGTACTATTTTATTGCTGTGTTTGATCTCAAAAATTTCGCAACTATTCTGAACTGTGTTATATATCACCATATCAAATTCTCCGGTGAAGAATTCCATTTTAAAAACACGGAAAGTATCTTGCTTTGCTTTTGCGGTTTCGAGCAAAACAATATCCTCCATCATTCTGCCTCGGACTTCCTCAAGGATCCTTTCGCAAACATAACTTTTTTCCAATTCGCTGAGCATTGAGAATTCTCGGTCTTGAAGCAAAGAAAAAACAAGCGCCTGAGCTTGACAGTATCTCATTCCCGGTTGCGTAAATAAGATATGTTCAAACGGTTCAACATCCGGATCTGCATACTCTGTAGGACAGTCAATTATTAAATCTAATAATTTTAAGTATTCTTTTATCTCTGCAATATGAGATTTTGAAATACCAACTGTTTGTTCCTCTTTGTTACGGATATCCAATATTTCCATCAACTTTTTTGTTACTTCACTTGTATCGATCCGATCCAGAATATCCGTTCTTCTCTCCGGATCACGATCCTTTCTCAGATTTGCCGCAGTCACTCCCATATCGGATGACTTAAAATCCTTTGTCAGAACTTCTATTACAAAGCGATGATTCATATCTTCAATTATTCGATTAATAGCATTTGTAAGTTCACCGGCTTCATACAAAGAATACAAGTGATAAAAATGACTTCCGTCTTCATAGCAGGCAAGAGAGTGTTGAATGTTACGGCAAATCGCTGTATCAATATACCGTCTGGTACTTTCATCATCCTTAAAAGAGGCGTCTTCACTGTTTACTTCCGGATTATCAAATTCAGTTTCACCTGCTCTCAGCGTACCTCCATATCGGATATATTCATCGATACTGTCAATACCCAACAGCCTTGAGTGCTCTCTGAATGGAATAAATGTAGTGTGAATCGAGGTTGCTCTGTCATACAGCTCTTCGTTCATAGCCAGACTGAAGCCAAGAGAATCTGTTCCTGATAATACTATTTTCATTCCCATCGAAGCAAATACATCCGAAAATAATGCAGCAGAATCAATGAAGTCTTTCACCAGTGTTACTTCATCAAGAAAAATGTACTTATAATCATAAACAAAAAGCCTTTTTAAATCTCTGTTTATCATCGCCATAGTATCTGTTCTGCGAATTTTGATGTATGCCGACTTTGAAAAATCACTATAGCTCATATCAGAAATTGCCTGCCGAAGCATAGTGGTTTTTCCCGTGCGGCGAAGACCAAAAATCAAACAGACACGGTCATTTTGTTCACTGTACAAATAATCTTTGAGCTGTTCATAACAATCTCGTCGTTTCCAGCCTTTAACGCCCTGAATCATAGCAGAAAGCGGTTTTCCTGCAATAACATTTGTTTCGCAATCAAAATCTATGTTTTGAATATGATACGAAATACCGCCTTTTTTTAAAGTTTTCAGTTCCTCTTGCAGCTTTCTGCGCATCTCTATTTGCTGCTGAAGTGATTCAAGATCGTCTTTCTTTATATACTTACTTACCTTTTTACCATTTTCTGTCCATTGATGATAGTAACGGATTTTTCCATTGATCATCTTCTTGGAAATATAACCAATGGGTAATTTTGCTATCTCTGTCTCCAAAGCTTTTATCTTTTCGATCTCATTCATAAAATCACACCCTTAATTTTAGTATAATTAATTATAACCCCTTTGTCAAGACTATTGAGGGGTTATGGGTGTTGTTATTTGAATAAAATAATCGCAAACCC
>CACYCD010000052.1 GCA_902772755.1 uncultured Ruminococcus sp. | reverse complement strand
TTGTCAAGTGTGCTGCGGATTTCGTTCATGGTGGTGGTGTCATGCAGCGCCATCAGGTCAAAACGGAAGCCGTCAATGTGGTATTCCTCTGCCCAATACTTGGTGGACTGGATCATAAAGTTGCGGTACATAGCTCTCTCGGAGGCGGTGTCGTTTCCGCAGCCGGAACCGCTTGACCAGTTGCCGTTAGCCTGTTTTCTGTAATAGTAGTCGGGAACGCAAGCCTGGAAGGAGGTTTCCGTATTGTAGGTATGGTTGTAAACAACGTCCATAATGATACCGATGCCTGCCTTATGCAGAGCCTGGATCATCTGCTTCAATTCTTTGATCCTGGTGTTGCCGTCGTAGGGGTTGCTGGAATAAGAGCCTTCGGGGACGTTGTAGTTCATCGGGTCATAGCCCCAGTTGAACTGGTCGGGAGTGCCGGCTTCGTCAACTGAGCCAAAGTCATAGATCGGGTTGAGCTGTACATAGGTAACGCCCAGCTCCTTGAGGTAGTCGATACAGGTGGGCATCTCTCCCTCGCCGTTGAGGGTAGTGCCGTTCTCGGTGAATGCGAGGTATTTGCCTCGGTTAGCCTCTGATACGCCTGAATTGGGGTTGTAGGAGAAGTCTTTTACGTGAATTTCCCACACAGAAGCATCGGCAACGTCCTCAGTGATGACGTGGTGATCGTTCTCCCAGCCCTCGGGGTCGGTGGAATCGAGGTCGCAGACCATTGAACGCTTGCCGTTCACACCGGCTGCAACGGAGTAAACATCGGGTGTTTCCTTGGTGATGGCATTACCGCCAATGATACTTGTGGCAGTTATCTCATAAGTATAGTATACGTTTTTGAGGTCGCCTGTCACTGTGGTTGAGAAAATACCTGTTGCTTCGTCCTTCTCCATCTGGTGTGTAGCCTTAGCCTCTCCGCCGTTGCCTGCATCATAGAGCTTCAGTATACACTTTGTACCTGTGGGAGCCCACACCTTAAATGTAGTGGAATCCTTTGAGTAGGTTGCACCCAGATCTGTTCCGTCATACCTGTACTGCCGGTCGATCTTGTGAGCTGCTTCTTCGTATGCTGTAGGTGGTGTAGCTGCAGAAGACGACAGACTGCCGGCTGTAACTGCCGAGGTTGCCAGCATTGCAGAAAGAATAACAGAGATCATTCTTTTTATCTTCATATTTTCCTCCTTATAATAATTCTTTAACAGAATTTTCTACTTAATGACTATTTCCCTGCGTCGTTTGTTCTTGACGGAGGAGGTTATCCTCCAGGTCACAAATCCCGCAAAGAGTACGCCCAAGCCTGCCAGGGCGGCTGTGGTGACTACTATTTTTTTGGTGTTGTCGTCAAGGATATAGCTGTAAACGACAGTCTGCTGGGCGTCGGTAAACACACCCTCGGCATTTTCGGGAGTGGAGACAAGCTCCAGGTTCTCGTACTCCTTAACCTCGGTGGAATACTTCTCCCCCCGTTTGCCGTTCTTCTCCTCGATATCCATAATATTGCCCTCTGAATCCATATATATGACCTTGAGGGTATTGGAAGCCAGCTTATCCTTGGTGAATTTATATGTCACTACCTTGTCAACAATGGCAAAAATACCTGAGCCGTTTTCGGGGAGTGCATCGGTGTCAAGTGCATAGCCCTTCACCGAGGGGATATTGTCGGTGTAGTACCGCTGACCGACCTGATTTGTCAGCACCCTGCCCGGGGCGATCTCCTTGTCGGTCTCGGAATCCACAAAACGGAAAGTCACTGAGCTGTATGAGCCTTCGTACTTTTTCACCACGAAAGCGGCACTCTTGTTGCCTGTTTCAAACTCTCCGATGGTGTTCTTTTTCTTTATAAGCTGATAGCTGTGGAGCATATAGTTGCTCGGAGATATGTTAAATTTTTCTCCGTCCTTGCCGTAGATGATTTCCGTGGTGAGCTTGCTGCCGTTTTCGTCAACATAATCCACCACAACGGCACAGTCATCGCTCTTGAAATTTGCGTCAAAGCTCTCTTTGTCGATCAAAACCATAGCGGAGCTTGGAGGCAGTGTAACCTTGCCGTCACTGACTGTTCCCAGCTCTCTGAGACCTGCGGTTTTGCTGTCGGCAATTATGACCCATTCCTCGGGGAGGTCATCGCCCGTTATCGTCAGCTCTGCGTCCTTGTCCGTCTTGCCGTTCAAAATCACGGCGACCTTCCGGCACTTATCGTTTTCAAGCCCGTTGAGGGTGAAGCCCACAACGCCGTTCTCCCTGACAAAGTAGCCGATGCTTTCGGCGGTTTTCCTTGTGGGGTCTCTGAGGACGCTCAGATTGTTTCTGATTTTTATAACACCCTTGTAATATTCTATTACATCGGAATACTGCTCTATGCAGTTCCAGTCTATCATATTCAGGGCAACAGAGGACTTGAAGCTGTTCTCGTCACCGTCCTTGCTTCGGCAGAATTCCTCGCCTGCAAGCATAAAGTTCATACCCTGTGCCGTAAATACGGCAACGGAGTTTAGCTTTGTCATCTCTACCAGATCATTGTATCTGGTACGGAAATCCTTTCCGCCGTGAACGGAGCTTACCAGCTTGTCGTACAAGGTGTAATTATCGTGACAGCTTGAATACGAAACCGTCTGAGTGGGGCAGTTTGCCCAACCGTATTCCGACTGACCTGCAATGCCCGTGGTGAGGTTTCCTATCCCCTTGCCGGAAGCCAAAAATCCTTTTTCGCTTTTGTTGAAGGTATTTCCCTTGAGGGCGTCCCTGATCGTGTCGTCAAACGCACCTATCCTGTCGTTCAGCTTTGACATATTGCCCTGCGTCGCAAGCTCCGTACCGGGATCGGCACTTGTCTGAAGCTCCCACGCTTCGCCGTACATAATTATCCTGCTGTCGATCTTGTCCAGCTCGGCACGAATAAGGTTCATCGTTTCAACATCGTGCAGACCCATAAGGTCGAAGCGGAAGCCGTCAATATGATATTCCTCCGTCCAGTATTTGATGGAGTCTATCATAAATTTTCTGAACATCTTATGCTCCGAGGCGGTGTCGTTGCTGCAGCCGGAGCCGTTTGAAAATG
>CACYCD010000051.1 GCA_902772755.1 uncultured Ruminococcus sp. | reverse complement strand
CTGTAGAAGATGTGGGCTGAGTTGTAGGTTTAACAGTAGTCTTGGGTACTGTCGTTGTAGGCTTAACTGTGGTCTTGGGAACTGTCGTTGTGGGCTTAACTGTGGTCTTGGGTACTGTTGTTGTGGGTTTAACAGTGGTCTTGGGTACTGTTGTTGTGGGGATAGTTGTTGGTTTAACTGTAGTTTTTGGTACTGTTGTTGTGGGGATAGTTGTAGGCTTGACTGTAGTCTTGGGTACTGTTGTTGTAGGTATAGGAGGATTGTAGTCAACAAGCTGATTACCGCTTTTGAAAAGCTTTGTTTTGCCGTTGAGGGCTAATCCCGGCTGCATATCGGCAGGATAGCGATGTGTGGTAGCGTTCGAGCTTTCTGTAAAGATAACGCTTCCTTTCTCCAAACCTGAAGGAACTGTATAAACATAGTAGCCTGTTGCAGAATCTTTTGTCATTGCTTTGCCCGGCCAAGCACCGTTGTTCTTTGTATCGGTGTAGACATAGGCATAAACGCTTGACCATTTGTAGGAACTGTTGTCAAAGTAAATTCTCTGCTCTGCCTTGGGATCAACCTTGGTAAAGGTATATGTTTTTGAGCTGTTGTTCTTTCCGTCTGTAGCAGTAAGGACAACACTGACACTTTCACCGTAGCTCATTCCTGAACCGATAGTGATGGTAGTTGCTCCTGTAAAAGATTTAGCAGCAGCTGAACCGATCTTGTAAGTACCTGATGTTGCATTTTTCAAACCGATAGTGAGTGAAAGTGTATCTGTTTTGAAGCTGCCACCGTTCTGAGAGATGGTAGCTTCGGGATTCTTTTCATTGTTATATACAACAGCAATTCCTGTACTTCCTACACTGCCTGAGATCTTTCCGTTTGAAACAGTGAACTTATTACCGCTTACCTGATCCTTGTAGGTGCCGTTCTTCATCTTGTGAGCAGTGAGATTTACAGAAGTTGAACCTCCGTTGCAGTTTACGATAACAACACCGCTTGTTCCACGCTCATTGTAAACGATAGTATTTGATGAAGAGAGGTACTCGCTCTGACCTACAAAGTAGTTTTTGAAGTCATTTACAGCCTTAACCTCGGTGTCAGCCCATGCAGTTGTATCACCCTGACCCATCTTTGCTGTTGACCAATCTGAAGGACGTGCCATATAAAGACCGCAGGCTTCTGCTCTTGTTCCGATAATGGCATAGGTCTGCTTCATAACCTTATCGCTGATAGATCTTGATGTACCCGACTGGTAGGTATCGTGCGATTCATTCCAGAGAACGGCTTTGTTTCCGCTCACCTTGGAGCCGTCGGCATTGAGAGTGAAGTCACTTCTCTGAGCCTGAGCAGCATTTTTGCTGTTGACATATTTTCTGATATCATCGGCAACACCGCTGACTGTAACGCTCATATAGCTTGCATAGGAATTTGTTACGGCAATTCCCATATTTGTATCGCTTGAACCTGTTGTTCCGCCGAGGATCTCGCCATAGTAATAAGGAGTAATTCCCTTGGTACTCTTTGCATAGCTGGTTACGGGGTTAATAACGTTTGGCCAGAAGTTACTTTTGATATTCGAGGCATCGGCAGGTGTTTCGATGTGCTTTGCTGCATCAAAGCGGAAGCCGTCGGCACCGTTGTCAATACATTCCTTCAGAAAAGCAACGCAGGCTGCCTGAACCTTGGAGCTGGAGGAGTTGAGATCCGGTACACCGTCCATACAATACTGAGTAATGTCGTATCTGCTTCCGTAAGTGATGTTTTTGGAAATATCGTGCCAAAAACTGCTGTCATTTCTGTAAACGGAAGGAATCTTATTTGACAGATCGTTTGATTTCTGGTTGCCCATATGATTGAGTACAGCATCAACAATTACTCTTACGCCGTATTTGTGTGCTTCATCACACATAGCTTTAAATTCCTTGACTGTACCGAGAGCACTTGTTCCGTTGGCATTGGTTTCAATTGAAAAATCGGCAGGCTGATACTGAACCCACCAGCTACCCTTAGCGGTTTTGCCTGTTGTACCCTCCTTGGCAGTCTGAATAGGAGAGGTCTGGATAGCAGTAAAACCCTGTTCGGATATCTTAGCCATCTTGGATTTGATAGTGTCGTATGACCAGTTGAAGCACTGCAGGATAGATCCCTTCTGCTGGTCTGCAACCTTGTAGTTAGTTGCCGAAGAAGTGTTTGAGCTAACTGTAGCTTTGCTGTCGGCTTTGTCTGCTGTAACTGCATTTGCTGCAGGCACTACGGCACAGGCAGAAAGAATCGAAACAGCAAGCACTGCACTTGTCAGCCTTTTGCTTGTTCTCATAAAGCATTACCTCCAAATACATATTCGTATCATTCTGTTGATACTATTGTATCAGATAATGGAAAAAATTTCCATTGTAAATAATGCCAAAGATATGAAACAATTTTGCAATTTATCTAACCGCAAAGAAAATTTGTTCATAATTGAGAAACAGTGTATAAACAATTACTGTGCAGGAATAAACGGCAGCTCATATTCATCTGTGGGGAAAGTATATGTTGCGTTATCTCTCTCGGTTGTATTTTGAGTTTTTGAAGGTGCTGTTGTGGATGTTTTCTCTGTCTTTGACGGTTTTGTTGCCTTGGGTTTTGTTGTTGCTTTCTCTGTGGCTTTTTGTGTAGTTTTTTCTGCAACCTTTTCCGTAGGCTTTGTAGCAGT
Source organism: uncultured Ruminococcus sp. (assembly GCA_902772755.1). Classification (GTDB taxonomy): domain Bacteria; phylum Bacillota; class Clostridia; order Oscillospirales; family Acutalibacteraceae; genus Ruminococcoides. The sequence continues at coordinate 7,085 of CACYCD010000051.1, read as the reverse complement.
AACCGTTGTGGTTTTTTCCGTCTTTTTGGGGGAAGTTGTCTTTTGCTTCTCTGTGGTGGAAGGCTTCTTTTTGTCAGACTTTGCCTTTGTTTCGGTAGGCTTAGTTTCTTCTGTACTGTCTTTGGTTGAAGCAGCTACACTTTCAGTAGCAGTGGTTTTCTGCTCACTTACAGGCTGAGATTCAGTGGTCTGCGATGCTGAAGGATCCGAGGTAGATTCCATCGCTGAGGTCGTAACTGTTTCGGGTGTTTCCTCGGATTTTTTGTCAGATGACCCGACTACACAAAACAGTATCACTCCTGCACAGAGTATCAGGACACTGATAACTATGATCAATATTTTTTTCATAAATATTACCTCCAAAAATTAGTATTTTATTATAGTATCATATTTTCTTTAAAAAATAAAGATATAAAAGAATATTTTTCTTTTTCCCTATGGAATTTTATAATAAATCATTATATAATGAAAACAGGGAGGTTGATTTTTAATGAAAAAAGCAGTATTTATACTTTTTTCCGCACTTATATCTGCACTGATGCTTGCGGTTCTGGAGCTGAACAAAAATACGATTTTGGGATTTGGTCTGCTCTTGTTTATAATCATAGATTTTTATGTTATGCACCGCTTGGTCATAAAATACAAAAACACTTGGTACTTAAAGCTTCTTGTTTGGGCAGGCTGGATATTGATGTTTGGAGGGATTTTAATGCTTACCTATCCGCCGACAAGGGCTGTGCCTGCCGTTGATGTCAGTGATCCGCAAAAAACCGAGATCATCTCAATTGAGCAGGGCAGACTTCAAGGTGTATACAATGCTGACAAAAGTGTAGAGGTTTTTGCCGGCATACCCTATGCAAAGCCTCCGGTAGGTGAGCTTCGTTGGCGTGAACCGCAATCCCCCGAGGCTTGGGACGGTGTGCTTCAAGCCGACACCTTCGCACCAATGAGTATGCAGCCACGTAATCTGCCGATCTATGATTCACTTACCCAAATAATCGGATTTCACGATTACGAAATTACAACGGACGATAATTATATCGAGCCGGTCAGCGAAGATTCGCTGTATCTGAATATCTGGAAGCCTTCGGATAAAAAGAATGATCTGCCCGTCCTGGTATACATACACGGCGGTTCATTGCAAACAGGTCAGCCCTGGTATGCTGACTACAGTGGCGAAGGACTTGCAAAAAACGGAATTATCGTTGTGAATATGGGCTACAGACTGGGGATTTTCGGTTACTATGCAAATGAGGAGCTTGCACAGGAGTCATCAAACGGAACAACAGGAAATTACGGACTGCTTGACCAGATCAAAGCCCTTGAGTGGGTCAGGGATAATATCAAGAGCTTCGGCGGTGATCCCGACAATATCACACTTGCAGGTGAATCGGCAGGTGCCGCCTGCGTAAGTGCTTTGTGTACCTCACCGCTTGCGAAAAATCTGTTTAAAAGAGTTATCCTTGAAAGCTCTACCTTAGCCTCGGCAGAACCTCCTCACTCCTTCCGAAAGCTCGATGAAGCAGTTGAAGCCGGACGAGAAACTCTTAAAAAATACAACTGCAAAAATATTTCGGAGCTGAGAAAGCTGTCGGCAGAGGAGCTTGTATCAGAGGCTGAAACACATCACCACATCACTATAGACGGGTATGCACTTACTGAAAGTCCGTACAACTCTTACAAAAAAGGTATACACAACGAGGAAGCAATACTGCACGGATATAATTTGGAAGAGAGCGGTCCGTTTATAGTATTTGACCACGCAAATATGAAAAACTACAGGGACAAGATACATAATTATTTTAAAGAATATACAGATGACATTATTTCAATATATCCTGCCGCTAATGACGATGAAGCTGACCGTTACTGGGCTGAGATATACGGAGCTGTATTCTTTGATTATCCGCATTATTGCCTAAACAGGCTGGCTGTACAAAACAAGATCCCTGTATATGAATATCTGTTCAGTAAATCAAACGGCAGACTCGGCTGCTGGCACAGCGGTGAGGAAGTATATTGCTACGGAAATATTCCCGAAAAATCTGCTCTGTATGACAACCGTGACAGAGAACTGAGCAGTCAGATGCTCACATATTGGAAGAATTTCATCACCTGCGGTGACCCGAACGGCGATGATCTGCCGAGCTGGAAACAAAACAAACAGTCGGATCTGGTTATGCAGTTCGGTGATACAACAGAGCTTATCGAAGAAAAGAAGCATGATCTGTTTGCAGTCCTCGACAAGATAGATAAATTTGAGCTTCACTAATAATTACACAAGCAAAAATCGGACACTGCATAAAATCATAATTGCAGTGTCCGATCTTTTTGAGATAGTTACGGAGCTATCATTATTGTTTCATCATCGTCCCGGGGAAGGCTGGTGTTAATTATGTCATTGTCACCAAAGTGCAGTACTTCCATCTCCCACGGAATGTATTTTTCTTTATTCATAGTATCTCCTTATGCAAAGTAAGCATTTGCCTGTACAGAATACTTGTAAAGAGCTTTTGCAACGTTCTGCAAATCGGTGTTATCCGTACCGCCGTTCAGTGCATTGTAGCAATATGTGAGGGGACTGTACGCAACATTTTTTCTCAAACCGTTATATGAAACAACTACGTTGAATTTATTGTTCAGCTCGGAAGAGCTGATATTTTCAATTCTTACCACCTGATACTCTCCGACAGTTTCGGTCTTGATCGTCTTTTGATCACAGGTGAATGTCAACTCATATTCACTTCTGAAATACAGTGAGAGCGTAGTTTTTGATTTAAGCGACAGCGTTGCACCGCCGAATTCAACATCATCGGTAAGCTCGCAGTCGGTTGATCTGTCAAACGGCATATTGATGGTTGACGCTGTAACATCGTCTACAAATTTTTCGCCTACTGTCAGACCCTCATTTGCCGGCTTATCTGTATGATTGTCAAAATATACCTGAGAATATGCACCGTAGTTCAGCATAGCCTTGACGATACCCTCTGCCTCGGCATACTCCGCAACATCGAGATTGGCAAGCATATAGTCCGCATATTCCTTTACGGTGTAGGTATAGATAGTACCTCTGTTTTCACCATTGACGAACTGTGCCTTGATCTGCGAAGTCATTTCCTTTGCACTGACACTGCACTTGAAGCCATAATAAGTATTTCCTGCTATTACTTTTTCTAATGCGTCCTTGACAAATACTTGACTGTTCTTAGTACTGCTGCCGTTGGGGACAGTAAAATCCATATATGCCGTATCACGGTTTGAAAGCACGTCATCGGAAAGCTCCATATAGAAATACACACCGATGTCACCCTCAAGCGTGAGAGAATGACCCGTAAGCACAGCACCGCTTCCGTCTGCCGAAACAAAGCTTGCGGTAATGCTAACGTCCTCGTGAGGCATATTAAATGAATACACACCGCCTGACTGGGGGATCTCTATTCCGTTATACTTTACACTGTCTACTGCGTAGCCGTCATCGGGAACCACTTCAAGTGTGACCTTGTCAAGCTCATAACCCGTTTTTCTGTCGGCAGTCACTCTGCCGTGAGCAATATTTTCATCTATACTGATATTATAGAAGGGCTTGCAGTCACAGATATAGACGGGTGTTCCCACCGTATTGGGATCGGGGGCAGACATTCCGTAGACCTTGCCGTCCTTGATGTACATTCCGTAAAGTTGATTTCCGTCATCTAGGGCATTGGCAACACAGGTGGTTTTTGTGCGTGTCACAGGGTCATACATACGAATACTGTTTTCATCATTATAATAGAGCAGTCCGCCGTATTCGCCTATGCCTGAAAAGTTACCGATCCAGTAACCGCCGTAATCTCCTGCCTGCCAGACATCGTCAATTTCAAGCAGATCCGTGAAAGTATCGTTTGTATAATCATAAGTAGCTATATAACCCTTGTTGTTTTTCTCATAGAGGGTGTAGAACTTGCCGTCAATATAGAAAAGCGGATTATCTAAATTGTGAAGATTGTCATAACCGTCATAAGCTGTACTTGTTTCCTTAAATATGGAATAGCCGTAATGCTGCCTTCTATCGCCCGATGCAGTCTGAAACTGCGAATCACTGTGCAGGAAATAAGTGTGTGCGACCTTTCCCGGACGGTCAGCTTTATTTACAAGAGGATCGTCCCAGGTGAGATCGATATTGAAATACTGTCCGTTAATACACACCTTTACCCAAGCGTGATCCATACTGCTTGATGGAACTATTTCACTTTTTATACCGCACTGTGCAAGTAAATAAGCATAGCACTGGCTGTAGTGCTGACAGACGCCCCAGGTCTGTACCATATATGTGTAGTTACTGCTCTGAGACATCTTATCGGCAGCAGGATAGTAGGTATTGAGTGCCAGAACATCATGCAGAACCAAAGCTTTGGTAAAATCGTCCATACTGTCATCAACATAAGACAGATAGAAGTCAGCCATATTCATAAATTCCGAATGCATAGCTGTTGCTTCTTCCTTTGAAGAAGTGGAATAAATCGGATAAAACTCAGTTATGATATTGCGACTGTTGTAAGACATATAAAAATTGTTTAAGTAAAAGAACTCGGGAAATGAATTAAAGAAGATATTTGCCAAGGGGGAAAATTCACTTGTGGGGATCCTATACTCTGAAACATCAATAGTTGATTCATAGTTCAGTACACCGTCATATATAGCATCTATAACATCCTTGTGAGCGGTATAATATGCGTCCTGATCCTCAATTCCATCAAGCTTTGTTTCAATGTAGCCCACAGGGGTACGCTGTGCAGCCGAAACGGTACCGGCAACAGAGGCAAACAGTATGGCAGTGCAGAGTAATACCGCACCAAATTTTGACATAAACCTGCGAATGTTCATAGAAATCATCTCCTTTACAACATTATATCACAATAGTGCAGATATTTCAAGTAGATAATCACAAAAATAAATCAAAATATCCTGTAAATTTTATCATCTAAAGCATTTGCGAAATAAGTGTATTTACATAAGCACTTCTCCGCTTGAATCAAGGGAAGCCACGTGACGCTTCTCTTTTTTTCTGCCGTGCTTGCGTTTGAGGTATTTTCTGCGGTACTTCTTTAATTTGAAATAGCAGAAGAACACCGTTTTGCCCAGCAGCAGCAGGACAGCACAGCCTAGTGCCGCCATACCCAAAATTCCTCCCGATGTGGGTCCTGCGGTATAATATCCAAGCGGATCTATCTGTGAACATATCTCGGGATAATATTTGAGCAGAAGGGTACTTTTCATTAATAATATGAACGTACCCAAGGTGATGAACTCAACTGCAGATGCAAATTTCGGAAGAAACATCAAAATAGGTATCATAACTCCAAAGGTTATGATAGTAGGCAGCGGATACTGTAGTCCGCTTGCAAATTCGGGGCGATCCTTGAAAATATTGTAGGATACCAGCGTCATAACAAGCAAAGGAATTATTCCGCAGAATAACGGTTCAAACAGACCGCCGAAAAACTCCAGGACCGCATCAAGCTTTGACATCGGCTTATTTACCCAAATCAGGAGCTTTAGCTTCCACTTGGGAAGTTTTTTTCTGTGTTTTGATCCATCGCCGGAAGCCTCGTCCTCATCTTCAAGCGATAATTCTTCTTCTGAAATATTATCAATATCCTGTATATCGTCTTTTTCTGATATTACCGAGTTTTTTTCTTTTATATCCATAGCTTATTCCTTTGAGTTGAGCCACTGCTCAACGCCTATAATTTTTCCATCCATGTAATACACTCTGGGTACACGTTTACTTATGTCACATACAAATTCATAGTTGAAGCTGCCTGAGAGATTGGCTACCTCCTCGCAGGAGAGAAACTCTTCCCCATCTCTGCCCATCAGCGTAACGGGGTCACAGATCTTTACATCATCCAGCTCACTGACATCAACCATAAACTGATCCATACAAACTCTGCCAATGATCGGCACTCGTCTTCCGCCGATCAGCACACAGCCCTTGTTGCTGAGTGAACGGGGATAGCCGTCCGCATAGCCTACCGGCACGGTTGCCACTTTGGTATCTGCTTTTGTGGTGTAGGTACCGCCGTAACCCACCTGTACTCCCTTGGGCAGGGTCTTAATGTAGGTGATATGACTTTTCAGCTCCATTGCCGGTATTATATCAAGCTTTGATTTATCGACCTCTTCGCTGGGGTACAAGCCGTAGGTTATGATACCGCTGCGGACAATTTCAAGATTCATCTTGTCCAGCTCCATAATTGCAGCCGAATTGCTGATATGGCGGTTGGGTATCCTCACCCCCCTGCTCTCCAGCTTTTGGACAAAGGACATAAATATCTCAAACTGCTTTTCTGCATAGTTTTTATCCGCTTCATCTGCACGTGCAAGATGACTGAATATACCGTCAATTACGATATTCGGCAGATCGTGTATCCTTACGATCTCATCGACACTGCTATCATCTGCACAAAAGCCGATCCTGCTCATACCCGTATCAAGCTTTATATGTATTTTTACCTTTGCTCCCCTTTTTACGGCAATATCCGAAAGAGGCTTCGCCATTTCGTATGAAAAGACAGAAGGTATCAGATCAAAATCAATCAGCTCATTGTACTGCGAAGGATGGGTATAACCAAGCAACAGGATAGGCTTCTCAAAGCCGTCATTTCTGAGTGCTATTCCCTCCTCGACAATAGCCACAGCCGCATAGTCTATCAAATCACCGCAATAGCCTGCAATTGCGGAAGAACCGTGACCATAGCCGTCAGCTTTTAATACTGCCATCAATTTGGTATTTGGAGATATTTTTTTCCTGATCTGCAAAAGGTTGTGCCTAATTGCGTCAAGGTTGATCTCTGCAATTACCCTCATATATCTACTCATTACAACACTTCTTTTACAATAATATCAACGGGCATCTATAAAAGTTATATATTGTCCAAAATTCTCTCACAATACGCCGGTATTACTTTGTGAATTTTGGGCAATCTGCCAACTAAATCAAAATTTTAGAGATGCCTCAACATATTATAAACCTATTACGCATAATTATCAAGTGCATAAGAGAATATTTTATCCGATGAATATTAATTTTAATCTCGACATTT
>CACYCD010000050.1 GCA_902772755.1 uncultured Ruminococcus sp. | reverse complement strand
TTCCGTTGTTTTAGTTTTGATATATTTTGAGCTTGTTTGAAATTTTACAAAGAAAGGTGATCTGTATGAAAATTAAAAGATTTATAGCTTTGGCACTTGCAGCTATGCTGCTTGTTTCAATGTCGGCAGTGGGAATGTCTGCAAAGACAGCCAAAACACCCAACACCTATGCGGCACAGGGGAATATCTATTCCAACAGCAAGGGTGCGGTGTATGTAACACACAACAAGGGAAAGTATCTCAACAAGCTGGTGTATAAGCCGTCAAAGGGAAAAGCTGTTACGCTTGCACAGTTTGACAGCTATGACATCTATGCAGTCGGGGCGAGGTTTTATCTGCGTGGAAACACCGTGTACTACAGCCTGAACACGCAGGAAGCGGATAACGGAGTTTATTCGGTGGACACAAGCGGAAAGAACAAAAAACTGCTCGTGAGCAAAGCAACGCTGACAGGCGGTTACGGCTCAAAGGTCATTTATCGTCTGAACGGAAGCTACTACTCTCTGTACAACGGCAAAACGAATAAGCTCACAGCAGCCAAAAACGCAGTACTTTTCAACGGAAAGCTGTACACGGACAGTGGCAAAGCAGTTGACCTTAAGAGCGGAAAAACAACCTCCTTTGCAAAGTTGAAAAAGCTTACCGCAGGTTCCGGTCATTATAAAAATATGATGACCTCAAAAAAATACCTCTATTACATCAACGCTTCCGGCAGTCTGATCAGCCTTGACCGGAACGACAGTAAGACAAAGATCGCTGCAAATGTCAGTGCGGTCTTGGGTGCTAACAACGGAAAAACTGTCGTTTATTTGAAGAAAAACACCGTATACAGAAGCACCGGCAACAGTGTGGTAAAGCTGATCGGCAAAAAGGCTTTGCTGAAATCCTTGGGATATAAGAACGTATCCGATTGTGAGCTCTACGCCGCCGAAGTTTACGGAAACAAGATACTTTTGGGTGTAAATTTCAATGATGCCGTAAACGATGAATTTGAATACGGCTCTGTCACTGTTATTGCAAGCATAAATAAAAACGGCGGAAAAGTACGGAAAGAAAAAACCTACACCATCGGCGATATGTTCGACAGCTATACCGAAGCAACAATACTGCTCACCGACTTTGCGGCATTTAACGGAAGTATCAGCTGTACCTACAAACTGACCTCAGCCGACACCGACGGATGGAACAACTACTTGTATAGAAGCTATAATATAATGTAAATTTTCGGGAGCTGTGCCTGTGGGTACAGCTCCTTTTGATAAAGACTTAATCAAAACAGCAAAAATAAAACGGCAAAAATCAGGGAGTCTGTGATATTGCACAAAAAATTTCTTTTACGTTATATGTATGATACACTTGTAATTATTACTACATTGGTATATAATAGTAAAAGAGAATATTGTACTATATCAAAATTGTATCTGTTACACAGTTTTCTATATGTACGCCGTTGTTTTGGTCAAGCGGTATTTCAGCATTTTGACGGAGTTCGACACGGCGAAGGTGCTGTGCTTACTTATACGACAGAACAACGCAGAATATCTGTTTTCACAAGGGTATAATCTCGAAAATTTATTATATTGGAGGAATTGAATGATGTTACCTAAAAAAGAAGTCGTTGCTATGCTTCTTGCAGGTGGACAGGGTTCACGTCTTGGCGTTCTGACAAAGAAGATAGCCAAGCCGGCTGTGCCGTTCGGCGGTAAATACAGGATCATAGATTTTCCGCTGTCCAACTGTACCAACTCCGGTATCGAGGCGGTCGGCGTACTCACTCAGTATCAACCGCTGGTTCTCAATGAGTATGTCGGCAACGGTCAGCCGTGGGAGCTGGACGGAATGCACTCGGGCGTTACCTGCCTGAGTCCGTATGAGTCCAAGGCAGGCTCGGAGTGGTATTCAGGTACTGCAAACGCAATTTATCAGAATATCAGCTATATCGAAAGATACAACCCCGACTACGTTGTTATCCTGTCGGGCGACCATATCTATAAGATGGACTATGCAGAGATGATCAAGTTCCACAAGGAGCATAATGCAGCCTGCACCATCGCAGTTATTGATGTTCCGCTTTCCGAGGCTTCAAGATTCGGTATCCTCAACACCAACGAGGACGGCTCTATCTATGAGTTTGACGAAAAGCCGGAGCATCCCAAGAGCACAAACGCATCTATGGGTATCTATGTATTCAGCTGGGACAAACTCAGAAAGTACCTTGTGGAGGACGCTCAGAAAGAGGATTCTCACAATGACTTCGGCAAGGACGTTCTTCCCGCAATGCTCAACGGCGGTGAAAGAATGTTTGCCTATCCCTTCGAGGGCTACTGGAAGGACGTTGGAACAGTCGATTCTCTTTGGGACGCAAATATGGATCTGCTCGATCCCAAGTCCATTATAGATGTAAAGGATATCTACTCCAAAAACCCGATGATGCCTCCGCACTATGTTTCAGATGAGGCAAATGTACAGAACTCCCTTATCGCTGACGGCTGTATGGTAGAGGGCGAGGTTTTCAACTCTATCCTTTTTGCCGGCGTTAAGGTAGAAAAAGGTGCAAAGATCGACTACTCGATAGTTATGCCCAACACCGTTATCAAGGCAGGAGCAGATGTCAAATATTCCATCATCTCCGAAAATACCGTTATCGGTCAAAACGCCAAGGTCGGCGGAAATCCGCTTGACTACGACGACAAGGACGAGTGGGGAATCTCCGTTGTGGGAGACGAGCTTATTATCGGTGATGATGTAGTTATTCCGCCCAAGGCTATGATAGGCGAGAATATGGAGGTGAAAAAATGAGCAGCAGAAGCAACAACGTTTTAGGACTTATTTTTTCAAATGCTAACGAGGACAGCATCAGCCAGCTTACCGCAAAGCGTACAATGGCAAGTGTTCCCTTCGGCGGAAAATACAGAATGATAGATTTTCCGCTTTCAAATATGAGCAATGCAGGCATCAACAATGTCGGTATCATTGCCGCTTCAAACTATTTCAGCCTGATGGATCACGTAGGCTCAGGCAATGCGTGGGATCTTTCCAAGAGAAAGAGCGGTGTGTCTATTCTTCCTCCGTTCAGCGGAAAGAGCTTTGACAACCCGATCGAAACTCTTGACACTCTGCACGGCTACATTGAGCACGGCGATGAAGAGGATATCCTCATCTGCAACACTACAGAGGTTGCAAATATCGACTATCAGCAGATGTACTATCAGCACGTTATGAACGGTGCGGATATCACTTTCTGCTATAAATTCCAGGACATCAGCGAAAACAAGATCCGCCCGACAGTTGCAGAGATCGACGAAAACGGCAGGATCACAAAAATTCAGATAAAACCCCAGTTACTGGGCGAGTGCAATCTGCTTTCTTCTTCGTTTATGATAAAGAAAGACCTGCTGATGAGCATAGTACGCGAGTGCATAAGCACCAACAAGACTTCTCTCATCAAGATCTTCCTCGACTTTGATCTTCAAGATTACAAGGTCTTTGGCTATGAGCACAAGGGTTATATGAGAATGCTCTGCTCAATGCAGGACTACTACAGCATCTCAATGGATCTGATGAAGGCAGAGGTAAGAGACGACCTCTTCAATCCCGAAAGACCTATCTACACCAAGGTTCGTGATGACAGACCCTCACGCTATGGCTTTGAAAGCAAGGTCAAGGGTAGTCTTATTGCCCAGGGCTGTGAGATCAACGGCTCGGTAGAGAACAGCATAATCTCAAAGGGTGTTGTCATCGGTGAAAACGCCGTTGTAAAAAATTGCATAATTATGCAGGATTCCGTAATTGGAGAAAACGCTGCGATCAGCAATGTTATTATTGATAAGGACTGCAATATTGCCTCCGACCAACAGCTGATGGGTGCTCCCAACTATCCTGTTTACATCGAGAGAGGCTCAATAATCTCTTGATTAACAGAAAGCGTTCAGCCAATTATTGAAATATAAATCACTTACAGGAGGTAATTGAAATGAGAATATTATATTGTGCAAGTGAAGCCAACCCGTTCTGCGGAAGCGGCGGACTTGCTGACGTTGCAGGAAGCCTTCCCCATACACTGAACCGCAAGGGTCAGGACTGCAGGATAGTTGTACCGCTCTACGGCTCAATGAACGGCAACCTGAGAAACCAGCTTCAGTACATCACCAACTTTTGGGTACCTGTAGGCTGGAGAAATCAGTACTGCGGTCTTTTCTGGGCACAGTGGAACGGCTGCACCTACTATTTCATTGACAACGAGTACTACTTCAAGAGAGATAAGCTCTATGGCTACTATGACGATGCCGAGAGATATTCTTTCTTCTCAAGAGCAATAATGGAAATGCTCCCCTACATCGACTTCCATCCCGATATCATTCACTGCAATGACTGGCAGACAGCTCTCGTTCCCGTTTATTACTATCTGTTCTACAGCAAGAACCCCTGGTATTACAACATCAAGAGCGTGTTCACCATCCATAACATCCAGTATCAGGGCAAGTACGGCTGGGAAGTCAATACAGAGTGCGTCGGTATTCCTCCGACAGAAACAAAGATCCTGGAGATGGACGGCAAGCTCAATATGATGAAGGGTGCTATCGAGTGTTCCACCCGTGTTACCACCGTTTCTCCGTCTTATGCTGCTGAGATCAAAGACCCATGGTACGCCTACGGTCTGCATCATTCCCTCAACAGAAATCACTGGAAGCTCTGCGGTATCCTCAACGGTATCGACTGTGCATCCTATGACCCTGTTACCGACTATCAGCTCTATGCAAATTACTCCAAGGAGGATATGTCGGGCAAGGGAATCTGCAAGCAGAAGATCCAGGAAAGACTCAACCTCGCTCAGAGCTGGGATACACCTATCGTTGCAATGATCACTCGTCTGGTAAGTCATAAGGGTCTTGACCTCGTAAGAGGCGGTATCCGTGACCTGCTCAACACTCAGAAGATGCAGTTTATCATTCTCGGCTCAGGCGATCAGGAGTATGAGGACTTCTTCAATGACCTTGCTTGGGATTATCCCGGAAGAGTATCCTTCTGCCACGGCTTCGTTCCCGAGCTGGCAAGAAAGATCTATTCAGGTGCGGACATCTTCCTGATGCCCTCCAAGCAGGAACCCTGCGGTCTGTCACAGATGATCGCCCTCAGATACGGCACTATCCCCGTAGTCCGTGAGGTCGGCGGTCTGAAGGACTCCGTATTTGATTCCGCAGACAACTACGGCAACGGCTTCACCTTCAAGAATTACGACATCGCAGATATGTGCAATGCTGTCAAGAGAGCACTTGCAGGTATCAACGACAACTGGGGCTGGCACCAGCTTATGTGGCGTGCAATGATGAGCGACAATTCTTGGGAGAGAAGTGCACAGGACTACATCAACGTCTACAACGACACCCTCAACTGGGCATAAGATAATAATACGGCTGCACAACCTATGCTGTGCAGCCGTTATACATTTAGGACAACTCTAAAAAAGATTTCTTAGCTTGTCTGTATACTTCTTGTCGATCTCATAGCAGAGCATATCATCGCCGTCTGCAAGGAGCTTGATGTACTGTCCGCTGTCATCGGGAGGATAGATACACACCTGCTCCGTGACAAGCCCGTCAAGGCTGGTCGCACTCAGGATAACACTTTTTTCCTCCGCAACATCGTTGATATACGGGACGGCAGAGGCATCCGCTTCTTTCAGATTATTCTCATCTTTAAGAGCGGAAAAAAGCTCCGCATCTGCTTTTTGCGAGATATCTGAGGGCTTGCTCTCCTTAGAATCCAGTGTGGCTGTGATTTTAAAATTCCTGCCGTAGTCGGTGTAAAAAGCGATAAAGCTTTTTTCTTCGTCCTCACGCACAAAAAGAGTGCCCGTGATGTTGCTGTTCATAGCCACTAGGATATCAAAATCGCTGTAATCCTTCACAGTCTTGATATCCCCTTCACCCGAATATGCGGTCGCTTTGTCAAGCTTATAGTCCGATGTCCCATTGAAGGTGAGGTCTGTACGCACATACATTGCATTGTTGTATATCGCACGGTCTTTACTCTTCATGACCGACAGCAGAGTACCGACTTCCTCGGACGAACCGGTCGCAAACATAAATATCAGCGAGATAAGCCCCACCAATGCTCCGATAATAAAAATCGCAGTGATGGGTTTCACCGCTCCTTTGAGAACGCTTCGGCTGCCCCTGCGTATCTGCACAGTGCGGACAATTGCAAAAAGCACCAGTCCCAAAAGCAGTACCAACCCCCCAAGGGTAAATCCTCCTACGATCCTAATAGCTGTACCAAAATCCATACACATTGACCTTTCATTGGATATTATCACTATTATATGATAAAAACACTAATTA
>CACYCD010000049.1 GCA_902772755.1 uncultured Ruminococcus sp. | reverse complement strand
TGGGCGTTGATCAAGCCCTCGTTCACCCTGTTTGTCTACTGGTTTGCATTTACGGTGGGAATCAAAAACCTCGGCAAGGTTGCGATAATGATAGAGGGGCACAAGGTCATCTTCAACCGCTTCATTTTTATGCTGACGGGCTTTGTGCCGTGGTGGTTCATTTCAGAGAGCATAACCCACGGGGCAAAGGCTATCAGGGCAAACAGGCAGTTCGTCACCAAGGTAAAATTCCCCGTTTCGACCATACTGACCTACACGGGGCTTGCAAGGGTGTACATTCACTTTTTGCTGGTGGGAATAATGATGCTCATTCTGGGCATATATGATGCGGTGTACGACACGGGGTTTATCTCCTTTTATGCGGTACAGTTTGTATTTTTGTGTCCGCTGATGTTCTTCTTCTTCCTCGGCTTGTCGTGGGCTACTGCTCCGATGTGTGCGATAAGCAAGGATCTGGAGTCGATGATAACCTCGGTTATGTCGGGCATATTCTGGCTGACGGGAGTCATCTACAGCTCCTATGACCTGCCAAAGACCAATATGCAGAAGATACTGGAATTTGCAATGATTTTCAATCCCATCAACTTTTTTGTCAATTCCTACCGCAAGGCATTCATTTATCACGAGTTCTTCTGGGCTAACCACGTGAAGGATCCCACGGGAATGGGGCTTAACTGGGAGCTTATAATCTTTGCAGCGGAATTTATCATTGTGGTATTTTGCGGTGCAAGAAAATACAACTCCCTGCGTAAAACTCTGCCCGATGTGCTGTAAACGGAGGATAAGATGGACGACAAGACTATTATTTCCTTTAATAATGTTTCAAAGGAATACATACTTTATAAAAGCGACAAGGACAGGTTCAGAGCGTTGTTCTTCAAGCCGAAGAACCCCAAAATACATCACGCTCTTAAAAATGTTTCCTTTGAGATAAAAAGAGGTGAAGCCGTCGGCATCGTGGGCGACAACGGTGCAGGCAAAAGTACCCTGCTCAAAATGATAACGGGTGTGACCTTCCCCACCACGGGCGAGGTGGAGGTAAACGGCAAGGTAGCAGCCCTGCTGGAGCTGACCGCAGGCTTCTCACTGGAGATGACGGGCAGGGAGAACATCTACCTGAAGGGCTATATCCTCGGACTTGAGGACGACTATATCAAAAAGATAGAAGAGGATATTGTCGAATTTGCTCAGCTGGGCGACTACATAGATCAGCCCGTGCGTACCTACAGCTCGGGTATGAAGATGCGTCTGGGCTTTGCCATAAACGTAAACATCGAGCCGGACATACTGGTGGTCGATGAGGCTCTCGCCGTGGGCGACAACGCATTCAAACGCAAGTGCAAGGCAAAGATAAAAGAGATAATCGGTATGGGCGTTACGGTGCTGTTTGTCAGCCACTCTACCCCCTCTGTGCAGGAGATCTGCGAGAGAGCCATATATCTGCGTAAGGGCGAGCTTATCTTTGACGGCACAACGGAAGAAACCGTGAAGATCTATGAGGACTTCAAAGCCAAGGAAGCCGAAAAGAAGAGAAAGAAGAAAGAACAAGCTAAGAAGAAGGAGAATAATTCACAATGAAGGTTCTGTACATTGACAGCGATTACTACTACTTCCCCGAGGGGATAGGCGATCTCGACAGTATGTTGGATTACCTCAACAAAAACTACAACAGCTTTATCAAGCTGACAAGGCTTGACAGCGACCGCACCGTACCTCCGTTTTTTATTGACGAGTTCAAAAGTCAGGTGATACTGAACATAGCCGCCTGCTCCAGCGTGGAGGAAGCCACCGTTACCGTTATGAGCCGTGACGACTACAGCACCAGCCTGAAAAACGCAATTGACGAGGTATGTATGGCTTGCGACAGCTTCAACCCCGAAAAACGCACCTGCGACTGCGGAGAAATCCAGGAAAATATGTGCCTCAACGGAAAGTGCGACACCTTCTGCCTAGACGAGGATTTTGAATCAAATCTTTTCAATTAAACACAACACCTCACGCCGAGTTTTGCGTGAGGTGTTTTTTTAGAGATGCCCAATAGTTACACTTGACTTTTTTCCGCAATGAGCTATAATATAATTAAGAAACGAGGTGTGTTTTTATGAGAACTCACGGAGATATTGTAAAACT
>CACYCD010000048.1 GCA_902772755.1 uncultured Ruminococcus sp. | reverse complement strand
GAAGTCAGTAACCTGACTGTCATCGTCAATATAAGCTCCGGCACTGACATCATAGACCGAGCCTTCGTATGCACCGATGTATATTTTGTTGACCGAAGCTCCGTTCTCATCACGGAAGGCAGGGTGAAGCTTGAAGCCGGTTAGTTTTTTGTCGGAAATAAAATATTGCACCTTACGCAGATGAAAGCCCGTACCGCCGCCGGCCTCCTGACTTTCAATTATGAGCGGTTTGGTTTTGTAGTAGAATTTCGGCTGTTCGACCATAACCTGAACAGGTGTTCCGATCGGATAGGTGGTATTCCCGACTGTGACAGCCTGTTCAAGCCTGCCGGTTTCGGTGTAGGCGGTGTCGCCGTAATAGGCGGTGACCGTCCCGTCATCGGTCAGATTGCATCTGCGTCTGCCCCCGTACATTTTGAAGGAATCAAAATCCGCTCCACGGCTCTTGCCGACAGCACCGCACAGCCGAGTGAACGACTTATTTGCAAAATCCACCTCCAGACCGAGGACATTTTCGGACACGGCACCCTCCCGATTTTTGATAAACCTATAGACAAAAGCAGGGTCAAGTCCTGAGCTGAGCATTCGCTGTGCCTTGCTCCGCAGCTGTTTGGGTGCAAGTATAGTGCAAATTTCACCTATCATCTTCGCCCTGCACCTCTGCTCGCTCCGTGAGAGCGTCCTCTATCGGCTCATCAAGCTCATTATTCTGAATAGGAATGTTCGGCAGCACTGACGGAACAGAAGCGTTTGAGGGCTGTACCTCGGGTTCGTCCTCGTCATCGTCCCACACCCATTCACCGTCGGAATTTCTCAGAGCGTAACTGCCCTCAGTGGTGAGCAGGGTCGAGCCGAGGGTGATGACGGCATCATCGCTCAGCCCCTGAACGGTCATCTCGCTGTCGGTGACCTCTGCTTTGGTGTCAGCAATCAGGTCAACAGTCACATTACAGCCGTCTGCCTGTCGTATATTAAGTAATTTGATCATAGTATTCTCCTAAAAATAAATTTACCTCTGTGAATGCCTGCCACATAAGAAGGGTATTCGGCAGGCTGTGCAGAGATCGGGGAAGCACTGAACAGTTGTTTCGGTGCTTCCGCAAGCTCTGCCGTTTGGAAAATTTATTCCAATATCTATTGTAGAACTTTTATTCCTGTTTGTCAAGCCAATTTTAAAAATTCTATTGACAGATTGCGAATAATTGTACTACAATGGAATATAGAACTTATGTTCAAAGAATAATTTTTCTATATGGAGGTGCAAGTAATTGTCACTTGAGAATAGCTGGGCAAAGGTGTTCAGAATTTTTATGGATTGGGAATGGTACAAAAATTCCGAAACAAAGGATGTGTTCCTGCATTTGATGTTGAAAGCAAATTTTCGTGACGGCAGGTTCGAGGGCATACCGGTAAAAAGAGGTCAGCTGGTGACCAGCAGGGCAAAGCTTGCAGATGAGTTGGGTCTGAGCGTTCAGCAGGTCAGGACTGCGTTAAAAAACCTGAAGTCAACCGGCTCAATAACCATCGAACCAACATCAAAATTTTCCGTAATTACGTTAGTTAATTACAATTACTACCAAGGTGCGGAGCAGGAGAGCAACCAGCCTTCAACCAACGTTCAACCGGCTGATAACCCACAGTCAACCACCGTTCAACCCTCGTGCAACCCTCAGCCAACCGGCGTTCAACCACAAGTTAAGAAGTTAAGAAATAAAGAAGTTAATAATTCAACAATTCAAGAAGTTAAGTTTAACTGCACCAACCGTGAAATGAAGTCACCTGAAATTGAAAACTCGGTTAGCCCCACCATGGACGACCTGTACAAATACTGTGTGGATAACGAGCTTGAGGTTGATCTGATCAAGTTTTACGGACACTACAGCAAGTACAACTGGACTTATGCCGGCAAGCCACTTGACTGGAAAAAACAGCTCCAAAAGTGGAACGCTACCGAGCGTCAGCCCAGGGGAAAGAGAGAACCCGAAACCTTCAACGAGATGAAGCCCTCTTACGACTTGGCGGATTATGAGGATTTCAGCATATTTGATTAAGTTCCGAACAAAATTTTCAAAAACTCCTTGACAACCTGGAACAAGTGTGCTACAATGATAGTAGAATAAAGTTTCCAAGAAATTTTATTCCAGTCAACAGCGAGATCAGAGGTGATAGTGATCAAGGATATTTTTTGCACTGTGTCGGGCTTGGTCGGAAGTGCGGTGACATCGGCATTCGGCGGTTGGTCAACGGGACTTGTTACCCTGGTGATTTTTATGACGGCTGATTACTTGACCGGTATGATCTGTGCCGGCGTGTTCCGTGTTTCCAAAAAGTCGCAGCACGGCGGACTGGAGAGCCGTGCCGGTTGGAAGGGTCTGTGCCGTAAGGCTGTTGCCCTGCTGATAGTGCTGACAGCCTACAGGCTTGACCTGCTGACAGGCACAAATTACATACACGATGCAGTGATAATCGGCTTCTGCATCAACGAGTTGATAAGCATTACCGAAAACTGCGGTTTGATGGGAGTGCCGATGCCCAAGCCGGTGTTAAGGGCTATAGACATTTTGAAGGGAAGGGACGAGGACAAATGAGTTACACGCTGATAAAAGACCACACCAAGGTAAATTTTAATTACGGCAATACAGGAAGAAAGTACATTGTGATCCACTACACGGGCAACACCTCCGACACTGCCCAAGCCAATGCAGTCTATTTCCGAGACGTGTACCGAGATGCTTCCGCACATTTTTTTGTTGACGAAAGCACCGTTTATGAGGTCGTTGACCCCGACAATACAGCGTGGGCGGTGGGTGTTGACTACGGCGGACGGCTGTTTGACGCCTGCAAAAACGGAAATTCCATCAGCATTGAGATGTGCTCAACAGACGGCAGGATCTCGGAGCAGACGTTCCTAAACACCGTTGCCCTCACAAAAAAGCTGATGAAGCACTACAGCATTCCCGCAAGCCACGTAGTCAGGCATTATGACGTGTGCAACAAGCTGTGCCCCGGCTGGGACGGCTGGGTGGGGGGAGATATCTCACTTTGGACACGCTTCAAAGCCGAGATCAGCCACAACTACACAAAGGTCAAGACCTCTGCCGAGGCAGGCGGTTATGCGAGGGCTGAGCATGACCCCGTTGCAGGCAGTGTGCAGAGAAAGCTTGTCATTCCCAAGGGCAAGGTGGTTCAGTGGATATCAGATGACGGGTACGGCTGGAGTCTTGTCAGGTACAAGGGTGTCAGGGTGTGGGTGGTAAATTCACGGCTCAAGAAGTCGAGCCTGTCAAAATATCCCACAGTGCTGCTGCCCAAGGGCAGTACCGTGTTCAGGCTCAACAAGTCAAAGACTGCCCTTGAAGCGAGGACGGTCATAAAAAAGGAGAAAAGGTTTACCGTACTCTGCACCATCACTCACGGCAAGTACAAGGGTCAGCTTTACCTCAGGCGAAACGGCAGGTACTACTACTCCCCGACACAATCAACAAATTTCGAGTTCAAATAAACAAATAATTGTAAGAATAATATATATTATCCCAAACCGCTTTATTAAATTTTAATATTGAGTTATAATAGACCTACAAGATTTTTTAAGGTGATGAATATGAGATTATTGGCAGTTGACGGAAATTCCATACTTAACAGGGCGTACTACGGTGTACGCCCTCTGACCACCAAGGACGGCTTGTATACAAATGCCATCTACGGCTTCTTGACAATGCTTCTGAAAATTCAGGAGGACGTTTCCCCCGATGCGGTCGCAATAGCCTTCGACCTGAAAGCTCCTACCTTTAGGCACAGAGCGTATGACGGCTACAAGAGCAACCGCAAGGGTATGCCCGAGGAGCTTCATCAGCAGCTCCAGCCACTCAAAGACCTGCTTGCCCTGCTGGGCTACAAAATGGTGACCTGTGAGGGCTTTGAGGCGGATGATATCCTCGGCACTCTCAGCCACAGGTGCAGTCTTGACGGCAATGAGTGCGTGATCGCCACGGGTGACAGAGATTCCCTGCAGCTCATTGATGAGCGTGTGACCGTGCGACTCGCCTCGACCAAGGGTGGGAAGGCTAACGCTATCCTCTATGACAAGGCAAAGATACAGGAGGATTACGGAGTTGAGCCACGTCAGCTCATAGATATCAAGGCTATACAGGGCGACACCTCGGACTGCATTCCCGGAGTTAAGGGTGTGGGTCCCAAGGGTGCAGGCGAGCTTATCCAAAGGTTCAAGAGTCTTGACTATATATATGAAAACCTCGAACAGCTGGATATCCGTGACACGCTGAGGAAAAAGCTCATTGCCGACAGGGACAATGCTTTTATGAGCCGTATGTTAGGCGAGATACGGCTTGATGTTCCCATAGATACCGACATAAGCAGTTATGTAATAAACTGCACACAGCCCAAGGAAGCGGCGGCAATGATGAGCCGTCTGGAGCTGTTTTCGCTTATCGGCAGGTTTGAATTAAAAGAAAACCCCTGCACTGTAACAGAGCCTGCCAAAGCGGAGTTTTACGTCTATGAGGAAGAAGCGGAGCCTGAGCTTGGTGATGAAATTTTCATCTTCTGCCAAAAACATCAGACCGATTGCCTGTATATTGTCACCGATGATAAGGTTATCAAGACTTCAAGGGTGGAGGAGGTTCTCAGGTCGCCTGCCAAAAAGCTGGTCTACAGCTCGAAGGAGCTGTTTGCACTTGCGGACAGGAGCGGCTTTGAGATCGAGAACCTCGTGTTTGACATAACGCTTGCGGCGTACCTGCTCAATCCGTCCTCCACCTCTTATGAGCTTGAACGGCTCAATGCCGAGTATTCCGTGGAGCTGAAAAACGGAGAGGACGAGCTGCTGAAAAATATTTCGGTAATACCGAACCTCTGCCGTGTGCTGAACAGAAAAATAGAAGAAAACAGTCAGCAGAAGCTCCTCAGTGAAATCGAGATACCGCTTGCAAGAGTATTGGCAAGAATGGAAAATCTTGGCTTTAAGGTCGATAAACAGGGCATAGAGGACTTCGGCAAACGGCTCAAAGCTGAGATAGGGGAGCTGACGGCGGAGATCTACGCTCAGGTCGGTGAGGAATTTAACATAAATTCGCCCAAACAGCTGGGTGTTGCCCTCTTTGAAAAGCTGGGTCTGCCCTGCAAAAAAAAGACAAAGACAGGCTACAGCACAAATGCCGAGGTGCTGGAGGAGCTGAGATATCAGCACCCCGTGGTCGATATGGTGCTGAGGTACAGAACGCTTGCAAAGCTCAGCTCCACCTATTGCGAGGGACTGCTCAAGGTGATAGGCGAGGACGGCAGGATTCATTCGTCCTTCAACCAGACCGAAACACGCACAGGCAGGATAAGCTCCACCGAGCCGAACCTGCAGAATATCCCCGTCCGCACTGAGCTGGGCAGGGAGATGAGAAAG
>CACYCD010000047.1 GCA_902772755.1 uncultured Ruminococcus sp. | reverse complement strand
TTGGACTCACCCATACAAAAGATCCTGCTTTCAAATGATAAAACAGAAACCTCAAATAATACTCTGACACTCTCACCGTATCAGACAGTTATTTTCTTTTAGAATTGTCCCCCACAGCTTTTCCGTGGGGGATTTTGCTGTTTTTAACTATCCTTCAACTTTACCGCCATAACGGTTATGTCATCGTCTTTTAGGTTTTCGTTTCTGCGGATTGCTTCCTCTACTACGGCTTCTGCCAGATCCTGACAGCTTCCTTTGTTCCATGATCTGATCAGGCTCAACAGCCACCTGTCGTCACTCATTATTGCTCCGTCACTGAGCATAACAACCATATCCTCTCCACCCAGAGAGATATTTTCCCTGGTGAAATTTACCTCATTAAGAATACCGGCAGGGATCGAGGGGATCTCCTTTCTCATAACCTTGCCCTTCTTTCTGACGTATGTATACGGAGCACCTGCTTTGAGAAATTCCGCTTTGCCTGTGAATAGATTGAATACCGACACATCAACGGTGGCAAGGCTCTCCTCCTCACTTTTCACCATCAATGCAGAGTTGGTCAGGCTCAATGCACAATCGAAGGAAAGTCCCGATTTTACGAGCTTTTCCATCAAGTTCACTGTCATCATAGAGTCCACTGCCGCCCTGCCTCCGGTTCCCATTCCGTCACTTATGAGGGCAACCATATTTCCCTTGTCATCGTTGAAGCAGGCTAGACTGTCACCGCACAAGCTACCGTTGTACGCTATATGCTGACAGGAGCCTATCTCGGTTTCATATAGTGGCATCTCATTCAGCACCACCCTTACCCTGTTATCTGCCGAAGTAGTCACCGGCTCTGAAAATCTTCTGCCGCAGCATCGCTCTACCTCTCTCCTGAGAACAGATTTTTTGATCGAACCTCTGCTACCGATGGCAAGCTCTATCTCAACCGTCATAATGCTGTCCGCTATTCTGCACGAGCAAACCAGCGGAATAAGACTGTTTTTTCGCAGAACATTTGCCACTCTCTCACTGCTTTGAAGATCGCAGACATCGGTTTGCGAAAATTCCTCCGACATATCGCTGAGTATCTCCGACAATCCGCCAAACTGACCTGCAAGTCCCGAACGGATCGAGCTTATCCTTCTTTGGCTTTCCAAGCTCATCAGATAAGAACGGTAGTTTTTGTTTACACTTTTCGCAAGCTCCTCCCTGCGGCAGCATTTTTTTATAAAGATATTGTCTATTCCGTTTGAACCGATCTCGCCGTGAAGCTTCATAAAATCCAACAGCCTGTCAAAATCTTCCTCTGAAAGCTCCTTCTCCTTTTCCCAGCAAAACACCTTCATTCCGCATCTGCCACAGACCTCTGATTTTACATTTTCGGACACACCGGAAACGGAGTCTATCGTCATACTGTTCATTTTTTCCGAAACTCTTGTAACGCAGTTTGAAACATCCTTCAATGCCCTTGAGGTGAATCCCAAACGCATAACTATATTCTCTTTTATTGCCGTTCCGCTCTTGAGATCGTCTTCCGGAGCAAACAGAGCGTTTATATAATTGCCTGCCGAGGACGGTATCATCATAAAAATTCCCACACCGAGCAGGGCTTCAATTGCCAAGGTAACTATCAGTCGTTTGTCACGGGAGGCAAACGACATTATTATATCCGACAGCAGGAACGCTGTCGCTGTGCCTGCTTTGCCCGTTACCGAGAACAGCCCTGCCATAAGTCCGCCGAAGCCGAACGAACCACAGAGGAAGCCCATTGACAATGAGCTGAGTGAAAACACTACGCCTATAGACGTTCCGCAAATAGCTCCGCCCGACACACCGCCAAAGCCTGCACACATCAGCACGACTACCACAGCCAAAGCTCTTCCGGCGGAAAAATCACCATATTTCAAACTCCCCAAGGCCAGCAGGAGAATACAGCCCGACATCACCACACAGGACAGCTCCTGCTGATTGAACGAGGTCAAATTTCTCCGTGACGAGCAAAGACAAATTGCCCTGTCGAGAAAGAATGCACCCGATGCGGAGATCACAGCTTCTATCGTACATATAACAAACGAGTTCAACCGTGACGAATCTGAAAACAGCAGGGCAAGCCCCGTGGCAAACACCGGCAGGAAAGCTGCGGCAGGCGGATATGCCGATGAGTTTCTTATAGCTTTTATATCATTGGCTATGAACCTTATTGCGGCTATTGCAATTGCGATGGCAACATATCTGAAGCTGTGCATAGGCGAAAGCAAAACGAAGCCCAGGCAGGAACCCATTGTAGCAGCCAATAAATAGCGGTACGGTACTGCAGCGGAGTAAGCTGCACCAAAGGGTGACAGCTCGCCAAACACCGCCCCACGTGAGATCACCGTTCCCAGCAAAAAATATATCGCCTGAAAAAATGCCCCCCTCGCTGTTGAATTATCTTGGATATCGCCGATTTTTGCAAAAATCATTCTTTTTACAGCCGTCATTTTTAACACTTCCTGTTATCTTTAAGTACGTTTACATTATAATATAAAAAAGATAACAGATTTGTCATAATCTGAATGGATAATAAATAATTGTTTTATTTAACTTTGTAGAAAAAAGAAAGCCCACTGTGTTGCGTGGGCTTTCTGCATTTTGTGTTTTATTTCTTATTTTGCATTATTTTCCCGAGCGAAGCACCAGTGTTGAATAAGAGGGCATCTTCCACTGATTTTCCTCTAAGGTGATCTCACCGGTTTTGGTTATCAGTCTGCCGGCAATCTTGTAATCCTTCATCACATCTTCGGGTATCTCAAAGCTGCGTTCCTCGTCTGACAGGTTGTGCAGAACCATAATCTTATCATCGCCGTAAGTCAGGTAATATCCGCCAACGCCTGAACCGGGCTTGAAGGTGTCGGGCAATGCTGAGATAGTACCCCTGGCAATTGCAGGATAGGTGTTGCGGATTTTCAGAGCCTGCTTGTAGAAATTGAGCAAGCTTTCCTTATCTGCCAACTGCTGCTTCACTCCGCCGCCGTCTGTATTGTCCTCAACTCTGTCAATGCCGTTGGCTGTCACGTCGGGAAGATTCTCGCTGTCCCAGATCATTGCGGTACGCTTGGCAGGGTCATTGCTCTCCAAATATGTTTCCATGCCGATCTCTTCGCCGTAGTAAATGTATGTATTGCCGGGTGTGAGCTG
>CACYCD010000046.1 GCA_902772755.1 uncultured Ruminococcus sp. | reverse complement strand
ATGGCATACAGAAATGCCGATGCACCTTTACGGAATGTTTGCCATTGCTGTTTGGGACGAGGATCTGCAAAAGCTGTACTGCATAAGAGATCAGGTCGGTCAAAAGCAGATGTTCTACACTGTTGCCGACGGAGAGTTCCTGTGTTCGGGTGATATTAACGAGCTTGCCGCAGACAGGCGTTATAAAAAACGTCTGAATATGCGTATGCTGCAGCAGTATCTTTTCTATGGTTATCCCATAGGGGAGGATACCTTCTACGAGGGTATTTTCAAGCTTCAGCCGGGTCATTATGTAGAGTGGGACGGAAAAAATGCTGAGGTGTATCGCTACTGGAAGCCTGTTTTTGAGCCTGACAGAAGCAAGACAGCTGACGAGTGGGCAAAGGAAATTGAGAATACTGTAGATGAAATTCTTAGTGAGGAAAGAGAAGATACCGAGATCCCGTACAAGGAGTCGTTCCTGTCGGGCGGAGTGGATTCTTCCTATCTGTTCGCTGCAGGAGATGCCGTATGTGCAAATACTGTCGGTTATGCAGAATCCGGCTTTGATGAATCTGCACTTGCACGTCATACAGCAGAGGTGCTGGGCAAGGAATTTCGGGTAAAGCTCATTACTCCAAAGGAATACTTTGAACGCATTCTTACTGTAATTGACAAAATGGGTCAGCCGTTGGGAGATGCCTCGGCAGTAGCTTTTTCAATAGGCTGTGCCGCCGTCAGAGAGCATGCAAGGGTAGTGTATTCCGGTGAAGGTATAGATGAGTTCTTCGGCGGATATAACGCACATAAGAATCCTCTGCACGAGGGCTGGACGTATCTTACCTGTTCACATATAATGTCAGAGGATGTTGTAAAATCCCTTATGCTTGACTTTGACAGCTCGGTAAAAGCAGTCGATCCCGTCAAGGAACTTTGGGATGAAGTTCAGGGACAGGATGAGCTGTCACAAAAGCTGACTATTGATATCTCTCTTTGGCTGGAGGGGGATATTTACCTTAACACTGACCGCACCTCCACTGCCTGCGGAATAGAGCTTCACACACCGTTCAGCGATTTGAGACTCTTTAATGTGGCAAGGAGAATACCCGCCGATATGAAATTTGCCGAAGATCAGAATAAATTTGTATTCCGCAAAGCAGCTGCCTCAAAGCTCCCCGATGAGGTTGCCTTCCGCAAAAAAGTCGGCTTTGCCGTGCCTATCCGCAAGTGGCTTTCAAATGAAGAGTACAACAGACCCATCAAGGAAAAGCTGTTCGGAGAAACCTCAAAGAAATTCTTTGACCAATCCGTGCTGGAGGATATGTGGACAAGATACCTCAGCGGAGAAGAATTCTATTGGAGCCGCCTCTACGCCCTCTACGCCTTCCTTCTCTGGTACGACCTGAAATTCTGACAGATAAAAGCAACATCACGACAATGATGTTGCTTTTAAAAATTTGTGTAAACAATCAGATGATTATTCGTTTTTTGAAATCCTCGCCGCATTTGGGGCAGTGGACGGTGTGGGTGCCTCGGAGTTTTTTTACTCTCAGCTGTGCCTTGCAGTAGGGGCATTTTATGTAGCGGTGGGTTTTTCTATCCTTCCATTTTTTTGAGAACAGATCGGTAAACGCAGTAAATCTTTTTGTCAAGTCAAGAAATTTTCTGTTTTCGTACATACGCATCTGGATATTTTTCGACAGACTTCTGTATGTGATCAAAAATAAAACGATCAGCACAAGCAGTCCGATCAGCCAAAACCGAGTAAATATCCAGATCGTTTCCAAGATGAACCACAAAACAAACAGAGCCTTGTTAAGTTGGTCAATACCATAGCGACCTTCCATAAATTTAGCAATTTTCAAAATAAAATCTTTCATCATATCACTTCCATACACAGTATATCACAGATAATAAAATAATTCAATAATATTTTGACTTGACAATTTACAGCTTTTATCCGATAATAGTTATTGGATAAAATTTAAGGACTGATAAATAATGAAAAAACTCAGCATAGTATTTATGATGTTGATTGTACTTGTTGTACTTTCTTCTTGCAGTAACAGCTCATACACGGTATTGGTAACCAATGACAACTCACCTTACAGCTTTACCGATGAAAGCGGAAATCTCAGCGGTTTTGAGGTCGAGGTTTTAAAAAGTGCAGCTAAAGCAGCTGAAATCGAGGTCAAGGTCACTGCCGACACCGGAAGTGAGTACAACTGCTGTTCGTCGCTTTTGACCGATAACAGCGATAGCTTTGACTACACAAGCTCATACTATGATACGGCAATTATTTTTGCAGTAAAGAAAAAATCTAAGATCTACGTTTATGAACAGATCGTAGATCAAAAGATAGGCGTAATTAAGGACAGCAGCGGAGATGAATTTGCAGAGCAGATCGCACCGCAGTATAATCTTAATGTCATTAAATACACCGACAGGAATAAAATGTATAAGGCAGTTACCAATAAAAAAATCATTGGCTGTTTTGATGATCTGCTGATACTCACACAATCAATAAAGGACGGTGCCAAGCTCAGAATGTTTGCCTATCCCGAAAACTCCGGAACCTTGTCATTTGCAGTCAATAAGGGTAAAAATTCAAAATTTATCACAAATCTTAATAAGGGAATTAAGACCATCAAGGAAAACGGTGAACTTAAAAAGATAGCGGAAAAATACAATATTGAGCTTCGATAGGTTGGTGAAACTTGTTTGAAGAAATGCAGACGTTTTAGGTTAGTTATTCTATCCTCTGTTATGTTTGTATTGTTGTCGGCTGCAGTATTTTCACGCAGTATAAAGCTTACTCCTATTTTGGCTTCCGGCTATGAGGTGCAGGGGATAGATGTCTCTCATTATCAGGGCAGTATAGACTGGAAAACGATTGAATCACAGAATATAGATTTTGCCTTCATTAAAGCCACAGAGGGCAGTGGTCTGGTCGATGAAAATTTTAGTGAGAATTGGAAAAACGCTGCACAAACCTCAGTTTTATCGGGTGCATATCACTTTTTCAGCTTTGACAGCTCGCCCAAAACTCAGGCTGAGCTATATATTAAAACAGTGGGAGAACTGGACGGACGGCTTCCTCCTGTTGTAGATGTCGAATTTTATGCCGATAATTACAAAGCTCCGCCAAGCAGGGGAGAGGTCATAGCTGATCTGAGTGAATTTATTTCGGAATTGTCCGACTATTACGGGACTAATCCGATAATATACACCACTTATTCCGTTTATAACAGATACATACGTGGGAATTTTAATGACGATCCTCTTTGGATAAGAAATGTTTATTATAAGCCGATTTTCTTCCAAGACACCGAGTGGAGCTTCTGGCAATATTCCGATACGGAAAAATTAGACGGCTGCAGCGGAGAAGAAGAGTTTATTGACAGGAACGTATTCAACGGCAGTAAAACCGAATTGGAGAAGCTTCTTATGTAAAGAACCCTCCGTTGACATTCAGCACTGTACCTGTAATATAGTCCGCCTCACGGCTGCTTAAAAAGTATACAGCGTTGGCGACCTCCTCCGCTGTACCGAGACGCTTCAGCAGGGTCTTATCCTTCAAAGCTTCAAGTGTATCGGCGTCAAAAATATTCAGCATATCGGTGCATATCACTCCGGGGCAGACACAATTGACGTTTATCCCGTTAAGTGCGGTTTCCTTTGCAAGTGCTTTGGTAAAGCCTATCAAGCCTGCCTTGGCTGTGCTGTAATGTACCTCACAGCTTCCCCCGATAACGCCCCACATAGAGCTGATATTTACGATTTTTCCGCAGTGATTACTAAGCATTGACGGCAAAACCGCCTGCGTTACATTGAAAGCACCGTTAAGATGAATGTCAAGCATTTTTTTCCATTCATCATCGGAAATATCCGTAAATAGGCTTTGGGAGCTTATACCGGCATTGTTTATCAATACGGTGATCGTTCCCAGTTCGGCTTGGATATTCTTGACTGCAAGTTGTATATCCTCCTTGCTTGTTACATCGGCTTTATAGGCGGAGCAGGGAACAGCATATTTTTTCATTATATTAAGGCAGAGTTCACCTGCCTTTTTTTTACTGCTTTTATAAATAACAGCCACTGCATATCCATTTTCTGCAAATTTGTATGCAATTGCCCTGCCTATCCCACGTGAACCGCCGGTGATAACTGCTGTCCTCATAATTACTTCTCCTGTT
>CACYCD010000045.1 GCA_902772755.1 uncultured Ruminococcus sp. | reverse complement strand
AGTAAGATTGTTGATCTTTCTATTTCCTGCATCGGCAACAGTCATAGGATTGCTCCAAACATTATTGCCAAGATAGTTGACAGTCTCGATTTTTGTACCGTCTTTTATATAAGAGATAGAAGTAGTACTACCGTTTGACACGACAAAATCAGAATTTTCGGCATTTTCAACCAAAACTTTGGCATTTCCCGAGGCGTCTAAGGTCATCAGACTGCCGTCCTGATACCACACAAAGGAATCAATGTCATTACCACTGATTCTTTGCAGGTTCATACAGTTTGCTCCTTCGAGCTTCTTGGAGGTTTCACCGGTACTGATATTATAAATGCAGATCTCTTTGTCGTCAGTTGTTTCCATATTGTCATCTGCATCAAGAATATATGCAACACAGGGCGTGCCGTTTAATGAGCCTGCTTTAAGCGAGGTTATGGTTTTTGCATTTTCTGTGACGGCAGTCGGAGCTGACCATTTGCCGTCCTTCTTCTGACTGATAAATACAGTGTTGTTTCCGCCTGCATTTAAGATATCTCCGCTACCGTTACAGCACCATGTCAGTGTGGGTATGCCGTTTATCACTTCCGCAGACAGGCTGTTGTTGTAGCCCTTGGAAGAGGACAGCTTTTCGGGAGCTGTAAATGTCTTTGTGCCGGCTGAAAAATCTGCTTTGTATACACTGATATTTGAGGCAACTTTGTTGACGTCGGTTTCTGCTGAATCAAATTCCTTATCCATTTGAGTATAAACTACGCTTATGCCACTTTCATCTGTGACAAGGTCAAATTCGATATCCGAACAGTTGTTGCCGTCCAGCATTTTGGGAGTACTCCACACACCTGTTTTTTCATCATATACTGAGTAGTACAGAGTTTTGGAGTTGAGGTTGTTGTCAGCGTTGAAGTTTTCTCCCATAAATACCATCACTGTATTTCCGTTTGCATAGGCTGTCTTTGCCTTTGAGCTGAACGGAACATTGTCGTTGATCAGTATGGTTCCATCACCCTGCTCCTGCATAAGCCAATTTGAAGAGTAACGGTCTTTTGAGTAGTCTGAGAATTTAAGACCTTCACCTAAGCTGCTACCGCTCGGAGCAACACCCGAGGGGTTGGGTTCTTCGTCTTCACTTATTTCCCAAAGTTCAAATTCTCCTTTTGCAATCGTATATTCAACGTGCATCAATCCATTTAAAGCATCGGCATAAACTCCGCAGCTAAGCTTGGCTTTTCCGGAAGATTCCTTGATCCACTTCTCCGACACAAAAGAAAAAACATTCTCTGATTCGATTCCACCTGATCCCCATACGCCTGCAGATAACAGTTCTGTACCGAGTCCTGCGGAAAGTTTAAGTTCTATTTCAAGCTCAGCCTTTACTTCAGTGGGCAATACCAGATTAAGAATATCCAATACACCGATAGATTCATTCAGGTAGAGTTTTATGAATAAATCCGTCGCCAAATTGAGCGAAGCTTCGAGATCGCAGGAGGCTTCTCCTTCTACTCCTAAAATGATCGGAATTACGAGCGGTCCTGCCGGTATAAGGAGCTGCTTTGAAAAGCCCATACTTCCTTCAACTCCCAATTGCAATCCCGATCTTGTCGGAACAAAACGGCAGGTGTGATCTTCACTTAGTTCTCTTACAGAAAAGTTCAAAAATAATCCGACGTTTAAACCTACTTTTGGTTTTTCATCTTCATCTTTTACTTCACTGTTGCCTGCAATACAATCTTCGAGCATATCCAAAGATTCTTCGTAATCTCCCGGATCAGTCAACGAAGCCACACCGAATTTATACTTCTCCTGAGCATCATCATATGCGTATTCACAAAGCGAATCACTCGGACCGAAAATAATGTAAAATTCGGACGCCAGCTTTTTGGCTTCAAATTTGATTTTGGTGATCTTATCTATTACGTTCAGATATTTCTTATATCTTTCAAAGCTTTTTTTGTCTTCTTTTGAACGCTGAGCCCATTTAGTCAAAAACTCTTTTGAAACTTTGTTATTTGACATAATATTAAATGAAACATCAAGGTCTTCAAAAATCGGGCTGGCATCAGAAAGTCCTAACGAGAATTCCGGGGTCAAATACTGTGCAAACTTCTTGAAATTTTCGACAGATCTAACTGCCAAGGTTTCGTAGGTTCCGTCATAAATATAGAAGCCTATACTTTTTTCTTCTTTATACACTTCAAATTCAGCTTCTCCGGTGTCAATCAGGAAGTTGACCTCACCTTTTTGATCCGGCTCAAAAGCTTGGGCAGGTATGGTGTATGTCACCTTGTATCTTGCAAATCCGTCGGGTATCTTATCATCGGCGATTTGGTTTGTTACATAATTCTTCTTCGATTTATCTCTGCTTTTTTCGTATTTCTCGGTAAACTTAAACTCCAGCTCCATACCTTCGACCGGATTTTTTGCTTCTACGACCGCCTCAACGACAATACTGCCTGCGTACTCTGAGCAATCCAGATAGATCTTCGGTCTTTCCTTTTGGTTAAGTCTGAATTTTACGAGATCTTCATCATCTCTGTCATTGTAAGCAAAGATATCTTTGATCTCAAGTTCGGTTTCCGATGAATACAGATAAATGAAGTCGCCGTCATACATTCTGTACATTCTGTACTCTGTGTCATCATATTCCTTGTAACCCTCGGCTGAAATATGCAGATGTGCGATTTCGGTATTTTTTTCAGCCAAACGCTCAATATCGCTTCTCAGGAATTTTGCAACACCTTTTTCATCGGTGGTTTTGGTCAACAGTGAGTCGTCCTGGGATACAGAATTCTTTTTCTTCAAGAACCCGACCACAGCGTTAGGTATCTCTTTTTCGGTTGCCGCATCCAAAACAGTAATGCTGTAAGTAATAGTAGGTCTGCGAACTACCTCCTCTTCTTCCGGCATTTCTTTTTTGAACATAAGTATAGATATCGGAACAAATCTTACCTCGTCAATAAACTCCATTCCTTCAATAAAGTTTACACCATGACCTACTATTTCATTATACTTATTTTCCGAATCAAAAGCATAGCGGTAACATATCTCGTGATCCGGCTTTAGTTCATCCACGTATTCGGAATAGGCTATTTTTTTGTTGATCTTCTTCGCCATTTCTCCGCCCGAGGCGTATTCATAGCTGCATATATAGCAGTCATACGGCAAAACATTAAGCAACTGTGCTTTGACATGATTGAGCGGTACTTTGCCACTGTTGACTATGTATATGTCGGCATACACTTTATCTATGGACTGTTTGGAATATTCAACACGTATTTTCAGCTTGTTGGCCGAACTGTTTTGGTAGTCCACCTCAAACATATAGGTTGCAGTCGATGTGTTCGTTTGGAAAACCAGAGGCATATATGTATCCCATACAGTCTTAACAGCATATTCACCCGACCTGTCCACTCTGAATATCCAGTTTACGGAGTGCTTTTCTCCGCCCCGCAAGTCGTCAAAATCAACCTCTTCGGTGATGGCATTTGTAGCATCACTGCTTGTTTTGCCGTTGTTCTGTGCCATTAGTGTCAAACCATCGGGCAATGACAGAGTAACGTGGTTATTTACAAGCTTAAAATCTTGATCGCAGAGGTTATAGGCTGTGAAGGTTGCAGTGTAGAACTCTTTTAGGAATGATATTTCCTCGGGCATTTGCAGCACGGAAACGCCTGCTAAATCATCGGAAAGATCATTGTTTGCCGGTTCGGGGTTATCCTGCTGATCGGGTGTATCCCCGATGGGGTCTTCGGTAGTTGTGACCTTGGTGCCGGGCTTGAACATTGCACCTAAAGAATAGCCCTCTCCTTGTATCTCAAGCTTGTTATCCTTTGGTTTCGTGTAAATGGTTATTGTCTTAAACGGTTCATTCGTAGAATTGTATTTAAGCTCAAGATCGACCTTTACATAGTTTTGATTTTCCGGCTTGGCAATATCGATTCCCGCTGCCTTGATCTGCTCAAAGGTCATTCTTTGAATACCCAATGTAAAATCAACCATGGGGGTTTTTTCCAGAATTATTGTAACGGTGTTGTCATTACCGGGCATAATGGTCTGTTTTACTCTTACGGGCTTGTAAGGTACATTGCCGTAACGCTCTCCGTCTTGCATTGTAACGGAGGTGGTAAACGTACTGAAGTCTGCCATAGCCGTGGCAGTAAATGAATGCAGACCGGCACTAACGGTGATCTCCTGTGAACCGTTCACCAGATCATAGGGAGAATATTCGCCCTTATCGCTGTCAATATACAGCTTTGCATTATTTATAGGCTTGCCGTTTTCATCAACTACATTAACAGTTACCTTTGAGGAAGATTCCGCCTTGGTGATAACTATGGTTTTGTGCAGGGTAGTGCTTGCACCTCTTCTGTTTGTCACCGTCAGCGTATAATCATATTCACCCTCTTGCTTGTAGGTGTGGTTGACTACGGGTTTTGAGGCTGTAGTTCCGTCACCGAAATCCATAATATAAGCTGCATTTTGCTTTTCTGTTGAAGCGGAGAGTGCGTCAAAGGTATATTCCACTCCCACTTCTCCACGGTCAATACATTTTACGGCAGCTAGGGGTTTGCTTATGAGGTCTACCTTTTTGTTTGGCGTTACTTCCGAGGCGGTATTGCCGTAGTTATCATTAGCAATCACACGGTATTTAAGCTGGCTGTAGTTTCCTTCAAGCTCGGTGTCTACATACTCATAACTGCCTGTTTCATTTGGCTTGATGACAGCTATGCGACGGTATTTTGCTCCGCCGTCAGTGCTTCTTTCCACATAATACGCAGCTACACTGCTGTTCGGAGTACCGCTCCATGTTATTTTTGCGGTGTTCTCATTTTCATCAACTGAAACAGTCAAACCATCGGCTGCTTCAACCTTGGTCTTTACGGTAAATTCCTTTTCGGCTGTTTGGCTGACATTGCCGGAGCGGTCTGTGGCAGTGGCTTGTACTATAACCTTGTCATCATGCTCGGCATTTATTCTTGTCAAATCCAAATTAAAGATATACTGATAGCTGCTCAGGTCATCTTTTGTAAACAGCTCTTCAAATTCGGACATTTTGCCCTGAATTTTATAGCTTACACTGACCTTGCTCAATGCAACATCGTCCATTGCATATCCGCCGATCACCATACTGTCGGAGGATATGATATCATCACGGTCGGAGTTCACTTGAGCGACCGGAGCCTGCTCATCCTTTTGGGTCTTGGCAGCTATCGGAGCGGAAAACTCGCCCAAGTTGTCTATGCTGTCGATTCCTCTGACCTTGTAGTAATAGACCACATTGTTTACAACATCCTTGTCAAGGAAGGATAGTCCGCTGATGTGATCTCCCACAAGCTCATATTCACCGTCCTGCTCGGTGCTTCGGTAAACGTTTATTCCAACGATATCAATATCACCGGCATCTTCGATCGTGGAGTCATCTTTAAACGGGGAACAGGATATATTGATCCTTGATGCATCTGCTGTAGCATAGATATTTTCAATTGCTTTGGGACCTTTACGGGATATCTCATATTCCGAGGTGGATTCGCCTAAGCTTTTGTTGCCCTTTTTGTCAAAGGCTTCCGCCTTGGTATAGAGCTTTCCTTCGGGAAGCTCTGTTATATCCCACTTGTATTCAAAGTTATCCGCTGTACTTTGGGTATCCTTGATTATGTCGGTAATCTTTGTCCAATTTTCATTGTCGGTTGAATAATACAGTACAACCTTGTAGGCATAGCTGTTGTCATGTACCGTAATACGGAAATTTACGACCTTGTTGACCTTGCCGGGTACGGGGAGATATTTTACTATTTCGGGTGCCTCGGTATCTTCAAGGGTGCTGAAGGTGATCTCTTCCGATTCTGTACCCCTGTTGCCGTATAAGTCATAGGCTACCACACGGAAGGTGTATTCTGTATTTTCTTCCAGATCCTTTAGATTATATCCGAGTGTAGCTACGTTTGAGGCGATTTTTACAAATTCGCCGTTTATCTTTTGATCCACTTCAAAGTATGAGGCATCTGCGGCAGAAACATCATTCCATTTTAGCAAAGCTGTGCTTACAGTTATGCTTTCGGCTGTTACGCCTGTTACTTGTTCGGGGCCGATATTGTCGACGGTGTACTCATAGATATTGGTAAACTCGCTTTCGTTGCCGGTGGTATCTATTGCCTTGGCTTTAAAGTAAACCTTCTGGGGGAATTTGGCTGTGTCTACCTTGGGTGTGAAATCGCTTCCCTTGCCGGAGGCGGCAAGTGTCCAGTTTTCTTTGTCATCGGAATAGTACAACTCAATGGTTTCTACCTGAACATCATCCGATGCCACGATCTTAAACTCTTGCTCTCCCGAGATAACACTGCCCGATCTGGGAGTGACGGAAAATACTCTCGGAGGCTCGGTATCTTCTGTCTTTCTGCCCCTAGCCAGATACTTCTCATCAAATCCGGTTTGGTAGAAGTCATATTTGTCATAAGCAACAACAAAATATTGGTAAAGAGATTCCTCACTCACGTCCGTGTCTTTATAAGAGGTATCGTCTCTGCTTGTAATTTTGGTAAGCAGTCGATAATTTTCAGTGCCTGATCTCTTTTTGAAGATATAGTAACCCAAGGCTTTTGCCTGCGGTGCCATATCCCAATACAGATATATTGAAGAAGAGTTTCCGACAGCCTTCAGTCCTGTCACATAATCAGGCGGAGTTTTGTCAACCTGAAACTCATATATCATTGAAGTCTTGTTACCTCTTTGGGGTTGGATATTAAAACGAATATAGTATGTACCGTTTTTCAGCTTTGAAGCGTCCATTACGGTGCTGTATTCACCGTATGATGAATATGCATCAATGTCGCTTTTTAGCTCAGTCCACTCTTTTTTATCGGAGCTTAATTCAAAGCTTACGCTTGCACCATTCATAAAGAATTTGTTATTTACATAAGCATTGATCCGAACATTTCCTTCGCTTGGGTCAGTTTCAAAGCCACTGATGACAGAGTCGATGAAAACGGGTTTTGGCTCACTGCCCAAAGAACCGCCGAGGACCCCGTCCTTGTATTTTGCATCTGCAAATTCAATTTTTGTGATCGTACATTCGGCAGGGTAAACCTTCAGAGTATATTTTTGTGATTCTCCACCGATTTTTTCAACGTAGGAAACGCTGTAGTCACGGCTTGCATATTCGCTGAGACCCTCCTCGGTGAATGTAAGGTTAGTAGTTTCGGTCAAAAGCTTGCCGTCACCGTAAACACGGTAGCAGGTCACTTCATCCTCGGGGTTTTGACTCTTGATGGGATTCCATTTAATTGTGACCTTATCCGTAGAGAGGTATACCAGAGAAATTATTATATCTATACCGTCAATATAATATACATTTAAGCCTTCAAATTTGCTTAGGAGGTTTGCAGTTTTTGTATTGGAGTAGCAGAATACGCCTAGTTCTTCTCTGCCCTCAAAAACAGAACTGCTGATATATTCCATATTACTTCCCAGATATATCTCAACCAGCTCGGGGCAGTTATAAAAACTTCCGGAAAAATATTGAACGCTGTCGGGAAGAGATAATACTTTTAGTTTGTAAAAGTTTTTGAAGTCATTTGGTTCAACACTTTCGATGCCGTCTTCTATAGTTACAGATTCCGCAAACGGAGCCAGCAGTGCCCACGGAATCGCTTCATAAGAAGAATAGTAGAGGTATCCCTCACCGCTGATGGTCAGTGCCTTTTTGTCAAGGTCAAGACTGCACTTGACAGCTCCGTCTTTCAGCGTGAGCTGATAATTTGTTTTTCCTGTGGAAACAAAGCTCATCTTGTTGAGCAGTGCATAGCCGTTGGCAGGAGTACCGCTCTTGGCTTTTATAACAGTACTGCTTTCCAAACCATTTTCACCGATCGCCCACACACTGTCGGGGATCTCTATTTCCTTTAGCTTGGTACAGCCGTAAAATGCTCTGTTATATATCTGTTCCAGCTTGTCGGGCAGGGTTATCGTTTGCAGAGATGAACAGCCGGCAAAAGCCTCATAGCTTATTTCGGTAACGGTGTCCGGTATGGAAACAGAGGTAAGTGACGTACAACCGCTGAAAGCATATTCCGGGATATTGATGATCTCTCCCTCAATAACAATGCTGACGATATCACTTTTGAACATTTCCCACGGAATACCTTTGTCATAATCATAGCTGAACTCACCCTCTCCGCTGATATTAAGGGTTTTGGTTTTTAGATCATAGCTGTAAGAAATATTGTCATTCACATTTCCCGAAGGGTTCAGCTCACCTGTAGAAATGAATGTCAAATTGTTGGCAGCGGCAAAAAAATTGCCGGCACTGCCTGTTTTGCACTTAACGGTAAACTTTGGATTCCCACAAAACGCATAGTTAGGGGCAATGTAGGTCAGGCTGTCGGGCAGCTGAACCTCCTCCAGGTCATTAAAGAAGTAGAACGAGCCTTCTTCAATTTTGGTGGTACCTTCGCTGATGATAAGCTTTTTGGTGCAGGTTGCAAAAACATCCCAAGAGGCACGAGCTTGGTCGCCACGCTCAAAATAGCCGTAATATCCTGTTGAACCTTCTCCGCTTATGGTCAGAGTTTCAGCCTTGAAGTCCATTGTACCACCGTATCCGGAATACACGGTGTCAACAACACCTGTGGAAACGATTTTGACATCGGATTTTGCTGCAGAAAACCAAGCGGAAGAACCGGTTACAGCGTAGACCGTCAGGTTTTCACAGTTTTTAAAAGCTTCATCCTTAACTTCAACATCTTCTCCGAATGTCAGCTTTTCCAGGGAACTGCATCCGTAAAAAACGCCGGAATAAATAGTTTTTATCTTGTCGCTGAGGTTGATCTTCTTCAGCTTGGAAAAGTTAGCAAAGCAATAACTGCCCATACCGGTTATTTTATCGCCTAAAACGATCTCTTCGGCAACATTTGAAACAATTTCCCACGGACGATCAAAGGAATAATCGGGATTTTCTTCGTCGCCGATAAATCCGCTGCCACCGAAGGTAAGCACATTCTTTTCATCGTCAAAAGTATAAGTGACAGTTTCATTGAACGTACCCTTAAACTCAATTTTTCCCGTAGAGATAAAATCATAGCCATTGCCCTTGGCAAAAAAATACGCATAACTGCCTGTTTTAGCTTTAATGGCAGTTCCTTCGTCAAAGGGTATGCTGTCTTCACTGATATATATTGAGTTGATGCTGTCGGGAAGCTCGATCGTTTTCAGAGAGGTACAACCCTCAAAAGCTTCTTTTCCAATCTCTGTGATATTTTT
>CACYCD010000044.1 GCA_902772755.1 uncultured Ruminococcus sp. | reverse complement strand
TCTGCCACCCTATATCCACAAAAAGCTGGAGGACAAAGAGAGATATCAAACAGTATACAGCAATGAGCTGGGCTCGGCAGCCGCTCCCACGGCAGGACTGCACTTCACAAAGGAACTGCTTGAAAAAATCAGGCAAAAGGGTGTAAACATCGGCTATGTAACACTGCATGTAGGTCTTGGTACCTTCCGTCCCGTAAAGGTCGATGATGTCCAAAATCACAAAATGCACAGCGAACATTTTGAAGTGCCGGAGGAAACCGCCGAGTTGATACAAAAAACCAAACAAAACGGCAAGCGAGTTATAGCCGTAGGCACTACCTCCTGTCGCACTCTGGAAAGCGTGGCTGCAAAATACGGTGAAGTCATCGCCTGTGACGGCTGGACGGATATTTTTATCTATCCCGGGTTTGACTTCAAGGTTCTTGACGGGCTTATCACAAATTTTCATCTGCCCGAAAGCACGCTTATTATGCTTGTATCGGCTTTTGCCGGCTATGACAATGTTATGAACGCTTACAAAACAGCTGTTAA
This sequence comes from uncultured Ruminococcus sp., assembly GCA_902772755.1. Lineage (GTDB taxonomy): Bacteria > Bacillota > Clostridia > Oscillospirales > Acutalibacteraceae > Ruminococcoides. Next base: position 8,657 of record CACYCD010000044.1, on the reverse strand, counting down.
AGAGCGGTACAGGTTCTTTTCTTTCGGAGATGCGTGTTTTATCTGCTGAGATTTTAAAAAGGAGTTGGTTTTTCATGAGCGAAAGAGAATATGTTAAGCAGCTTGTGGATATTATTCCCGAGGAACATCTGGATAAGCTTATTGAATATTTGCTTAATCTTTCCGGTGATGAATATGACGAAAAAAAGTTTGAGCTTATATCAAAGCACATCCTCGACAAATACCGCAAAGCATTTGAGGAACTCGCACATTAGGGAGGTTAAATCAAATGACAAATTTTAATGATTTTCTGAACGAACAACTGGCAGATCCCGAATTTAAAAAAGAATATGATGCCCTGCGTCCCTAATTTAATATAATACAGGCAATAATTGACACAAGGAACAACGCTGGTATGACACAAAAAGATCCGGCAGAAAATAAGCAGGTAAATTATGTATAGACTTATCAAAAAAGAAAATAATGCCCGTTTGGGTGAATTTGTCACTCCTCACGGGATTTTTAAGACACCGTGTTTTATGAATGTTGCCACGGCGGCGGCTATCAAGGGTGGGCTGTCGGCACTTGATCTTTCGGATATCGGCTGTCAGGTGATGCTGTGCAACACCTATCATCTGCACGTCAGAACAGGCGACAGCATAATAAGAGAGCTGGGAGGGCTTCACTCGCTCACAAGGTGGGAGGGTCCTATCCTCACGGATTCAGGCGGATTTCAGGTGTTTTCACTGGCTCAGCTGAGGAATATCAAGGAGGAAGGTGTGTACTTCTCTTCGCATATTGACGGTCGCAAAATATTTATGGGTCCCGAAGAATCAATGCAGATTCAGTCAAACCTCGGTTCAACCATTGCAATGGCTTTTGACGAGTGCATTGAAAATCCCTCACCCTACGATTATGTAAAAAATTCGATCGAACGCACCACACGCTGGCTTGAACGCTGTAAGGCAGAAATGGACAGACTTAACTCCCTGCCTGAAACGCTCAATAAGAAACAAATGCTGTTCGGAATCAATCAGGGTTCTACTTATGAGGATCTTAGGATACATCATATGAAGGACATAGCCTCACTGCAGCTTGACGGCTATGCTATCGGTGGCTTGGCTGTGGGAGAAACGGCGGAAGAGATGTACAGAACAATAGAAGCTATCGAACCGTATATGCCCGCTGACAAGATAAGATATCTTATGGGAGTGGGAACCCCCGTGAATATCCTTGAATCGGTGCATCGGGGCGTTGACCTCTTTGACTGCGTAATGCCCAGCAGGAACGCACGTCACGGGCATCTGTTTACAAAAAGCGGTATAATCAATATCAACAATCAGAAGTATCAGAAGGATCTGAAACCGATTGACGAAAAATGCACGTGTCCCACCTGCAAGAGCTTTTCACGTGCATATTTAAGACATCTGAAAAAAGCTGATGAGATGCTGTATATGCGTCTGGCTGTCACTCACAATCTGTTTTTCTACAATAATCTAATGGCAGAGATTCGCACGGCACTTGAAAACAACAGCTTTGAATATTACTACAATGAAAACAAAACTATTTTAGGAACAAGAATTTAGGAGGAGAAAATGGAGTATTCATTTATCACACTGAGGGAAAAACCGGAGCTTATGGAAAAAGCTGCACTTTGGTTCAACAGCAAATGGGGTGTACCCAAGGAAGCGTATCAGGAGTGTATGGAGGCTTATCTAAACAAGGAAACCGAATACGGCTGGTATCTCTGCCTTGACGGTGACAAAATCGTAGGTGGAATGGGCGTCATCGAAAATGACTTCCACGACAGGAAGGACTTGTTTCCGAATGTCTGTGCGATATACACCGAAGAGGACTACCGCTGTCAGGGTATAGCAGGCAAACTGCTCGATATGGTGGTTGATGATATGAAGTCAAAGGGAATAACCCCCATCTACCTTGTGACCGACCACACAGGCTTCTACGAAAGATACGGCTGGGAGTTCCTCTGTATGGTGCAGGGCGACGGCGAGCCGGATATGACAAGGATGTATATACACAAATAAGCTATCCCCCGAATTATGCAGTGAGCATAATTCGGGGGAATGTTTTATTTCTCCGCAGGGCTGTTTTCTTCGGTTTTTTTCTTTTTGCCGAAGAAGGATTTTTTATCCTGCTTCTCTTCTTTTTCCTGTTTCTTATCTTCTTTGTCGTTGTTCACGGTTGAAACTGCCCAACGCTTGAAAACCATTTTGGTTCTGTCGGAGCCTGTTTCAATGATGATCTCGTCATCTTCTTCTCTAATGGCTACCACTCTGCCTACTATTCCGCCGATGGTTGTGATGTTGTCACCGATCTCCAGGCTGTTTCTCAGCTCTTCTTCCTGCTTTGATCTTTTTGATTTTGGACGAATGAGGATAAAATATATGCCCACAAAAATAAGCACATAGATTATGAGGAGCGTCCACATACCGCCGCCCTGCTGGTTGTTAGCATTTTTGGCAGCATCAAGTAAAATAGTATTCATATTTTCTCCATCCTTTTCATTTTAAAACATCAAAGGTTATTATACCAGTAATGCGGTGCGGTTGCAAGCATTTTTTTAAATTAGCCTATTTTATTCAAAAAAGCAGTGAAATACTGCGGTAATTCCGTTGTAAATTCCATATATTCGCCTGTTGAGGGGTGTACAAAGCCTATCGTCTTTGCGTGGAGGCACTGACCGTTCAGACTTTTAATTACCTTCTTAGGTCCATAGACATCATCACCTGCCACGGGGTGACCTATGTATGCCAAATGTACCCTTATTTGGTGAGTTCTGCCGGTTTCAAGTATGCACTTTATATGAGTAAAGCTATGCTCGGCAGTGCTGTAACTGCGTATCACCTCATAGTGAGTTACCGCAGGCTTGGAATTATCGTATGTAACGCACATCTTTTTTCTGTCGTTCTTGTTTCTGCCGATGGGGGCATCTACTTTGCCGTTTTCTTTAATAGTCCCGTAGACAACAGCCTGATACTCCCGTTTGAAGCTGTGTACGCTTATCTGCTCGGCAAGCCGTTTGTGTGCATGGTCATTTTTGGCAACTATCAACAGACCGCTGGTATTCTTGTCGATACGGTGGACTATCCCGGGTCGCATAATGCCGTTTATACCCGAAAGACTGTCCTTGCAGTGAAACAGCAGGGCATTGACAAGCGTACCCTTGTAATTTCCTGTAGCAGGGTGAACTACCATTCCCTTCGGCTTGTTTACGACAAGCAGGTCGCTGTCCTCATATACTATATCAAGTGGTATATCCTCGGGAACGGCTTCATACTCTACAGGGTCGGGAACTGTGAGTATGACTGTATCGTTTTGCTTCAGCTTATACTTTTTTCCGACATTCTGCCCGTTTACCGACACTCCGCCGTTCTCTGCAATATCTGCAAGTGCAGAGCGTGAGAGTGTGTCATTTTTCTCTGCAAGAAATTTATCCAGCCGTTTTCCGATATCCTGTATATCTGCGGTATATTCAAGCATCTGCATTTTTTCTGTCCTCTTTGAACGCATCACTGAAAAACAGCAGATATATCAGCAGCAACACCGTACCCACGGTGATTGCGTAATCCGCAAAATTGCAGACAGGACTGAAAAATGACAGCTGTAAATAATCTATGACATAGCCGTACCTTATCCTGTCGATAAGATTTCCTATTCCCCCTCCTATTATCAAAGCGGAGGATATGAAGAACAGCTTTGAATTCATCTTTTTGAAAATCATAATGTACAGCAAAACCAGAATCAGTGCCGAGGTAACTGCCACAAAGAACCACCGCATATCCTTGAACATACCGAACGCCACTCCCTTGTTTTCGACATATACCAGATCAAGCAGATACGGCACTGCCGTTACCCTGCCTGCATCGGGGAGGCTTGCGGACACAAAGTACTTTATTATCTGATCTATGATCGCTGTTAAGGCTGCTATTATTAGGGATAGTGCAAGCATAAATTCACTTCCTTGTAAAAAGGGCATACCTTGCAGTATACCCTTTCATTTTGTATTATTTTAAAACCTCTGCACATCTGCTGCAAAGTGTGGGGTGTTCGGCACATTCGCCTACGGTCGTGGAGTGCGACCAACATCTTTCACACTTATCGCCGTCTGCAAGGTCAACATCAACTGTGATCTCATCGCTTCCGTTGTCAACGATCTCAACACCCGAAACGATGAACGCATCCTTCAGCTCAGGCTCTGCTTCCTTGACAAAAGCGAGTGCGTCCTTGCCACAGCTGAGAATTATCTTTGCATCGAGGGACTTGCGGATCTTCTTCTCTGTAACAGCGTCCTCAAGAGCTTTCTTTACATCGTCACGCAGGTCGTGGATCTTATCCCACTTCTCCATAAAGTCGGCTTCAACATCTACGGAAATCTCACCGGGCATATCGTTAAAGAGTACGCACTCTGCATCGGCTGCCTTGGTATGGGGCATATACTTCCAGATCTCGTCCGAGGTGTATGCCAATATGGGGCTGATAAGCCTTGTGAGGGCATCAAGGATATTGTAGATCGCTGTCTGGGCAGCTCTTCTCTTCTTGCCTGTTGCCTGCTCGGTATAAAGTCTGTCCTTGAGTACATCAAGGTAGAAGTTTGACATATCGATTACGCAGAAATTTCTCACTGCGTGATAAACTTGATGGAACTCATACTTGTCATAAGCTGTCCTGCACTTTGCTACAAGCTCATTGAGCTTTACAAGAGCCCACTTGTCTATAGGCATAAGCTCATCAATGCTTACGGCGTCCTTGTCGGGGTCGAAGTCGCTGAGGTTGCCGAGGATATATCTTGCGGTATTTCTGATCTTTCTGTAGGATTCGGAAAGCTGTTTGAGGATATCCTTGGAGATCCTGATATCGGCGTGATAATCGGAGGAGGCTACCCACAGTCTGAGCACATCTGCACCGTACTGATCCACTACCTCCTGCGGATCAATGCCGTTGCCGAGGGACTTGCTCATCTTTCTGCCATCGCCGTCAACTACCCAGCCGTGGGTAAGGATAGTCTTGTAGGGAGCTTTGCCTGTGGTTGCAACTGACGTAAGCAGTGAGCTTTGGAACCAGCCTCTGTACTGGTCTGCACCTTCAAGATAGAGATCGGCAGGCCATTTGAGATAATCCCTCTGCTGAAGTACGGCAGCGTGTGTAGAACCGCTGTCGAACCAAACGTCCATAATATCCTTTTCTTTTTCAAAGTGAGTACAACCACACTTTGAACATTTTTTGCCTTCGGGGATAATTTCATCTGCCGTCATGGTGAACCACGCATCACTGCCCTTCTCCTTGAAGAGCTTTGATACTGCCATCATAGCATCCTTTTCAATGAGTGGCTCGCCACAGTCACTGCAGTAGAAGATCGGGATCGGCACACCCCATTTTCTCTGACGGGAGATGCACCAGTCCGCTCTCTCTTTTACCATATTGGTGATGCGGTCTTTGCCCCAGGCAGGGATCCACTCTACGGACTCAATTGCCTTCACTGCCTCGTCCTTGAAATCGTCAACAGAGCAGAACCACTGGTCTGTTGCACGGAAAAGCACGGGGTTTTTACATCTCCAGCAGTGGGGATACTGGTGAATGATCTTTTTAAGTGCAAACAGTCTGCCTGTTTCTTCAAGGTGCAGGGCGATGGGCTTGTTTGCGTCCTCTGTTGAAAGACCTGCAAACTGACCTGCTTCCTCTGTCAGTATTCCGTCTGCATTTACGGGAACGATTATCGGGATCTGCGGATAGTTTTTGCATACCTCATAGTCCTCGATACCGTGACCGGGAGCTGTGTGTACGCAGCCTGTACCGCTTTCAAGTGTAACGTGATCGCCCACGATTACCATTGACATTCTTTCAAGGAAGGGATGTGCGGTCTCTATATATTCAAGCTCACTGCCCTCGAAGGTGGCAACTACTTCATAATCTGCGATCTCAGCAGCTTCCATTGCATTTTTATATAGCTCCTCAGCCATTACATAGTACTCATCATTTGCCTTGATAAGAGAATAGGTGAACTGAGGACCTACACAGATAGCTACATTGGCAGGAAGAGTCCAAGTAGTCGTTGTCCAGATCACGAAATTGACCTTTGAGGGGTCAATGCCGAGTGCGGAGAACTTGCCCTTGTCATCTGTTACGGCAAATTTTACATAGATGGAGTGACAGGGGTCTTCCTCATACTCGATCTCTGCCTCCGCAAGAGCGGTCTTACAGTCTGAGCACCAATAAACGGGCTTGAGACCCTTGTAAATATAACCCTTGCAAGCCATTTCCGAGAATATCTCGATCTGCTTTGCTTCAAAATCAGGTGTGAGGGTGATGTAAGGATTATCCCACTCGCCTATTACACCAAGTCTTTTGAACTGGTTACGCTGGTCATCAAGATAGCCCAGAGTAAACTCACGGCACATTTTTCTCAGCTCTGTGTCGGAAATGGTTGAGGAATTGCCTACGCCTGCTTTGGCTCTTGCTTTAAGCTCGGTGGGAAGTCCATGTGTATCCCAGCCCGGAACATAGGGAGAAAGATATCCCGTCATATTTTTGTATCTTACAATGAAATCCTTCAACACCTTGTTGAGTGCTGTGCCAAGGTGGATATTTCCGTTTGCATAGGGAGGACCGTCATGAAGCACAAACAGCTCCTTACCCTTGTTTTTCTCCATCAGCTTATCATAGACCTTGTTCTCTTCCCATGCTTTCAGGGTAACAGGCTCACTCTTTGGCAAGCCTGCCCTCATGGGGAAGTCGGTCTTTGGAAGGTTGAGTGTCTTGTTATAATCCTGTGCCATATTCTTCTCTCTCCATCACATAAATATATATTATTCGTCTACATCATAGTTTGTGCCGAATTTCAGTACACCGAAGTTTCTGGTATGCTCACCCACTGCGGCTACCATCTCTTCTTCGGTCTTTGCAGGCTTCTCGGGCTTCGGCTCGGGCTTTTTTTCTGCAACAGGCTCTGCGGGCTTAAAGAGATTTGACTTTGCACCGTGGGTAGCCTTCGGTGTGGGGAACTCCTTGTCAAGCCTTGCTTTAAGCTCGGCAACACTCTTTTCTGCAGGCAGTGCGGAAACAAGGTCAATGCAGTTCTTCATCTTTGTAAAGATGTCTGCCCTCATCTCGGCAGCAAGTCTGTGAAGTGCTTCAAGATCCTCTTTTTCCTTCAAAATTTCATTCTGAGCAGTGGTGTGTATCTGCTTTGCCTCCTGCTCGGCATTGGCTATGATATCCTCTGCCTTCTCGTTTGCCTCCTTCAGGGTGGAATCGGCAACCTTCTGAGCGGACAACAGGGCATTTCTCACGGTTTCCTCATCGGAGCGGTACTGCTCTATTCTTGTAGCGAGAATGTCCATCTTATGAACAAGCTCTGCTTTTTCGGCATTCAAGTGTTCATAAGTTTCAACGACCTCATCAATAAAAGCATCAACATCTTCTGCTCTGTAATACGATGAACCTCTGCCTGTTCTGAATTTTACTTCCTTTATCTCATCAATTGTAAGCATAATAAAGCACTCCTTTTATATAAACTGTTTTACTGAAATTTTTATACGTCCCTTTTTTGTCAGTGAGCCTATGCCAAAGAGAATGAACTTTCCGTATTTGCGAACAGATACGGTATCCCCCGTTTGCAGCTTTTCACTGACATTTAGCATCTGAACCTGATTTTTGAATACTGCACCCGACATTATGAGGCTTGCGGTTTTTTCACGGCTCAGTCCCGTTACGGCTGCAACAAGATTGTCAAGACGCAGTGAGGCTACGGTGAAATACAGCTCCTTGAACTCGGGTGTATATTCAAAGCAGGATAAATCGGCTTTCTTAGATTTTACACCAATTCCTGCCACTTTGTCAACCCGTGACATAATATAATCGCACTGATTTGACAACACAAAAACGGTTGTGCAGCCGTCACGGCAGATTATATCCCCAACCACCGAACGGTCAAGCCCTGTTGAAAGTATGGTGCCAAGCATCTGAGGATGACGTATCCTGTCCTGTCTGCGGTGGGTGAACTCAATTGCCGTGATCGGAAAATCACTGGGTTCGGCTCCAAAGCCCAAAACCGCTCTTTGGCAGCCCTCATATCCCCCATAGAGGGTATAATCGGTGATGCCAAAGCTCTTTAGTGCGGCAAGGCAGACTGATATCTCCTGCTCGTTCAAAAACTTTGTAAAAGCAGGCTTGTGCCACTGAGCGGACTGCTCATACAAATCTGAAATCCTGGAGATCAAAAGCTCGTCATCATTTTTTGATATGCTCATTATTTGAAGAACATACCGTTATTTTCCAACTCCCCCAGCAGGTCATCTCCTGTCAGGTCAACATTTGACGGCATAATGATGAAAGTGCTCTTGGCAATTCTTTTAAGCTTGCCCTGCTTTGCATAGGCAACTCCGCAGAGGAAGTCAATTATCCTCTTTGCCATTTCGTTGTTTGTATCCTCAAGATTCAGAACAACGGTATTGTTTTTTATAAGCTCATCGGCGATTTTCTTTGTTTCCTTATCAAAGCGTTCGGGCTTGAAAAGGACAACCTTTATCTTTGCGTTGCTGATATTGACCACCTTATTTTTGCTCTCATAGTCCGAGTAGGAATCGCTGTAGCTCCTGCTCTCTCTTCGGCTGCTGCCTGCATCATAATCGTAATCACGATCATAGTCACGGTCGTAACTA
>CACYCD010000043.1 GCA_902772755.1 uncultured Ruminococcus sp. | reverse complement strand
TGATACAACGGAAGAGCAGGTGATAACACAGCTTGCGGAAAAATACGGTATTTCCCGTGATACTGCCAAAAATGACGTTCAAAAAGCAGTGAATGAGCTCAAAACAATCGGAGCAGTTAATGAATGAACAGAAATGAATATTTGAGCATAATAAAAGAGGTCATCTACCTTTGTGGCTGTGCCGTGAACGACCTTATGCCCGACAAAAGCAGAGTGGAACAAATTGACCTTGATTTATTGTACAAGGCTTCTGCAAAGCATTCTCTTGATTCCCTGGTTTCGTTTGCACTTGAAAAGGTCAAAATGTCCAATGAAAGATTTACCGAATCACGTGGCAGGACGATCCGTAAAATAGCAATACTTGAAATCAACAAGGATCTCTTGTTTGAACAGCTTGAAAAAGAGAAAATTTGGTATATGCCGCTCAAGGGTGCAGTGCTAAAGGATGTTTATCAATTTATCGGAATGCGTCAGATGTCGGATTATGATATATTGATAGATCCCTCACGTGCGGAAAAGCTCAGAGATATTATGCTTGGGATAGGATTTAGGGTAGAGGTGTACGGTCTAGGCAGTCACGATATCTACTATAAAGACCCCGTGAGTAATTTTGAAATGCACCGTGAACTCTTCGGAACACAGCACGACAGCAAGCTTTACGAGTATTATAAGGATGTCAAAAGCAGACTGATAAAGGATCAGGGCAATAACTACGGCTTCCATTTCAGCAATGAGGATTTCTATATTTACAACATAGCTCACTCCTATAAGCATTTCATACAAAACGGTGTCGGGCTTCGTTCGCTTGTTGACGTATATGTCTTTATCAATAAGTATAAGGATCAGCTGGACTTTGAATATATTGAAAAAGAGCTGACAAAGCTGGGTATCAAAGACTGGGAGCATCAATTCAGAACGCTTGCATTAGATTTGTTCAGCGGAGGGTCTGTGGATTTTTCCGATGATCCATTCCTTGATTACATTATTTTTTCAGGTACAGGCGGAACCATAGGCAACAGAGTAAAAAACGATGTTGAGAAGCTCGGTGGCGGAACAAAGGGTAAACTGAAATATGTGTTCAGAAGGTTTTTTATTCCGATGGGAGAGATAAAACAGTTTTATCCGTTTATCTACAAGCACAAGATCCTGCTTCCGCTGATTCCGTTCATAAAGGTTGCAAGAGCTCTTACAGTCGGCAGAAAGCGTGCTTATGTTATGATAAAACAGCTGTTAAAGAAATAATAGCAATTTCACGCAAAATCGACATATTTCTAAAAAATGATTGACAATTAAAAAATTGGTGATATAATATAAGGGTGTTTCTGCATTTGCAGAGATGCCCGTAATTTTTGCGAAAAATGGTTAGAAATTGAATTTTGGAGGAATAATATGAAAATCACAGTTGCCGGTGTAGGTTATGTCGGCCTCAGTCTTGCAGTGCTTCTTGCACAGGATCACGAGGTAACGGCAATTACTACAACAGAAAACAAGGCAGAAAAACTCAACAATTGGATCAGTCCTATCCAGGATGACGAGATAGAGCGTTTTTTCCGTGAGGTTCGTGAAGGACAGCGTAAGCTGAACCTTACAACAACCACTGACAAGGCTGCAGCGTACAAGTCAGCTGAATTGGTAATTATTGCTACACCTACCAATTATGATGATAAGAACCACTTCTTTGACACAAGTGCAGTAGAAGATGCCATTGAACAGACCCTTGCCGTTAATCCCGAGGTAATGATGGTAATCAAAAGTACTATTCCGGTTGGCTACACGGAAGCTGTAAAGAAAAAATACGGAATTGAAAACATCATCTTCAGCCCCGAATTTCTCCGTGAGTCCAAGGCACTCTATGATAACCTCCATCCCAGCCGCATAGTTGTCGGTGCTGAGGACGACCAGCGTGAAGCTGCCGAAATGTTTGCAGGTCTTTTGAAGCAGGGTGCAGAGGATAAGGATGTGAAGATACTTATCACACACCCCACAGAGGCAGAGGCTATCAAGCTGTTTGCCAACACCTATCTTGCTGTACGTGTGAGCTATTTCAATGAGCTTGACACCTATGCTCAGTCAAAGGGACTCAACACTCAGGAGATCATCGACGGTGTATGTATGGATCCCAGAATCGGCAGTCACTACAACAACCCCTCCTTCGGTTACGGCGGATATTGTCTGCCCAAGGATACAAAACAGCTCCTTGCAAACTACAAGGACGTTCCCCAGACTATGATAGAGGCTGTTGTAAAGTCTAATGTAGTGAGAAAGGATTACATCGCAGATCAGATCCTTGCACGTGATCCCAAGGTAGTCGGTGTTTACCGTCTGACAATGAAGAGCAACAGCGATAATTTCAGAGCTTCTGCTATTCAGGACGTAATGAAGAGGATCAAGGCAAACGGTGTTCCCGTGATCATCTATGAGCCTACACTGGAGGACGGTTCAGCTTTCTTCAACAGCACTGTAGTTAATGATCTTGAAAAGTTCAAAGCACAGTCTGATGTGATAGTTGCAAACCGCTTCGATGCCGACATTCTCGGAGATGTAGAGGACAAAGTATACACAAGAGATCTGTTCAGAAGAGACTGATATATAACGTATACTGAAAGCTCAGAGAGCTTTTAGAGGGTAAGGTGTGTGAGTTATTTTAACTTACGCACCTTATATTTTTGAAAATGAATGCTGCTATGAAAACAATGCTCAAATTTTCCAATTAAACAAAGGTACTCTTGACAAAAAACCTATATATTTGTTATAATATATTCAATAATACCAATCAGGATTTTAAAAAATTTTTATTGGATAGGGAAAGGAAGAAAAAAATATGGCAATTGAACTTGTACTGGACGGCACACCCGAGGAAGAGTCTCCTGCGGCAGCCACCGACCTTGCTGTAACGACTGAGCAGGTCTTGACGGAAGTGGAAAACCTGTCTGCTGAAGAAAGACAGCAGATCGAGGAATTTTCCAAGAAAATAGATCTTCATAAAAATGAGATAGTTACCAACTATGGTGCTACCGTGCAGAAGCAGTCTGCTGCGATCGCCACCAAGACCTTGCAGGACGTAAAGACCAAAAATACGGGCGAGATCAGCAACCTTCTGCTTGAAATGGTAGTTGCCATGGACGGTATGGAAGGCGGAAAGGATCAGGGAGGTTTTCTCTCGGGCTTGTTCAACAAGCTAAAGGTTTCCGCAAAGACAGTTAGGACAAGGAATGAAAGTGCAGAAAAAACCCTTGAACGCATAGAAAAACAGCTGGAGGGTCACAAGCTGGGTCTGCAAAGGGATATCGCTATGCTGGAAGCTCTCTATGAGGAGAACTGGCAGACCTTCAAAGCATTGACAATGTACATCAAAGCTGCCGAGATCGCACTGGAAAATGCCAGAAACGGCGAATTGCAGGAGCTTTATGACAAGGCTGAGATGTCGGGTCTGCCCGAGGACGCAATGATGGCTGACAACTTTGCAAAGACCTGCGACCAGTTTGAAAAGCAGGTACACAACCTCCGCCTCACACGCACAGCCTGTTTGCAGTCTGCACCGCAGATAAAGATGATCCAGCACAACGATGAGGATATGTCGATGAAGCTCCAGAGCAGTATTGTAAACACAATGCCCCTGTGGAGAAAGAAGATCGCTATGTCCATTGCGATTAGCAACAATCTCAAGGCTGCCGAGGCTGCAAACGCAGTTGACGACCTTACAAACAGAATGCTCAGAGAGCAGGCTGCTCAGTTCCACCTCAGTGTTGTTGAGTCCGCAAAGTCATCACAGAGAAGTATCATTGATACCGAAACAATAGATTATGTAAACAAGGAAATAACAGGTGCTGTTCTCGATTATATCGCAATCGAAGAAAAGGGTGCTCAGGATCGCCGTGCTGCAGTCAACGTGATCGCCAACTCGGAGCGTGAGCTGGTTCAGGGAATACTCTCCGCAACAGCAACTAAAAGAAAATAATGTTCATTAGGAGTGAAAGTGTTTGAAAATGCTTAAGGCACTCAGAGTTCTCGGCATAATTGCAGCCGCAGCAGGCTTGATAGGCATAGGTGTGGGAGTATTCAAAACCTCGGCTATGATAGTCGCCCTGGGTGTTGGCACTATAAAGGCAATAGCAGCCGCTTCTTATATAACCCTCGGTGCAGGCGTTGCATTGACAGCTGCAGGTACTATACCGGCAGTGGTCGGCAGTATCAGAAGGCAGAACGATAACCGTCTGCTGGAATCTCGCCGTCAAGCCGAACAGAAGAATTTTTCAGAGTATGCCAAGGACAGTCTTAATCCCGAAAAAACCCGTGTCCGTCTGGAACAGCTCAGAAAAAACAATCCGAAGCTCAGTAACCTTGTTGACTGTTGCTATGAGCAGATGGACAGAATAGATACCTACCAGGCACGGCACAGAACACTGCTTGATGCCAATGAAGCTATCTATCTTGAAGATACGGTCGAGGTACTTGACCGCAGTGAGATACGTATGTGTCAGAATTTCCGCAATATTATCAACTGCTGTATTCTGATAGAAAACACCGACAAGGGAACAGAGGAGCTTGACCAACGCATAATCAATGCAGCCTTTGCCGATAATGAAGAAGAGTTAAAATCCATTGCCACTCTGCTGAACTACTGCGTTGCTTACATCAACAACTACAACCGCAACGGCGTGAGCGACAGAAGTGAGCTTGATGCATGGCTTAAAATTATGAAGTCATCTATGGGAGAAAAATGATGAAATTATTAAAAAGATGTCTTGCCGCAGCGTTTTCCGTGATAATTGCGGCAGGTGCAGTTACCGGCTGTACAGAGTATGAGTCGGGCAAAGAGAAGGTCTATTCTTACGATGACGCTATCACCGAGCTGAAAGCGTTCAATGAAGAGATCAAGACAAACAGCATAAAGCCCAAGCTTGATATCTATGAGAGCGACACCGCTTCAAAGACCCTTGCGGATATCAGTACCTTCCCGATCACGGTAACAGGCAAGGGTGATATAAACATCGAGGTAGCAGCTGCAACGGAAATGAGCTCCGAAGCCCCCGATGACTGGATGAATCTTGTGGCTCAAAAATTTAACAAGAGCGGTCAGAGAATAAACGGAAAATCCGTCAGCGTATCCATACGCAAAATAGCGTCCGGCGAGGTGCTTACTTATATGACAGAGGGCAACTATCGCCCCGATGTCTATGCTCCCAGCTCGGAAGCCTGGGGAGAGATGCTTTCTTCCAAGGGTGTGAACACCATAAAGCTTGCGGACAGGATCGCAGGCAACACC
>CACYCD010000042.1 GCA_902772755.1 uncultured Ruminococcus sp. | reverse complement strand
GCTCTCGTAGGTGCACCCGTAACAGTAGGCGACTACACAGTACAGGGCAGCATCGACTGCAAGGGCTACAAGGCTACAGTAAGCAGCCAGGATTACAGCATCGTTGAGCGTCCCGTTATCATCAATGTAAACGAAGAAGACCTCATCGGCTACTATGATCCCAAGGCAGAGTATACTATCGGTTACACCGTTGCTGAGTATGATAAGGCTGACAAGACCGGCATTATCCCCACAGACGCAGAAAACGGCGTAAAAGTAACAGGTACACTCGTGATCACAGAGAACTCAGTCGGCACACACACCATTGACTTCAGCGGTCTTAAGGTAGTAAATGCCAACGGCGAAGTAAACAAGAATTACGTTATCGCAGAGGGCGAAGCAGAGCTTCTCGTTAAGCCCAGACCTCTCAAGGACGAGAACATTGTTCTTAATGAGAAATATACTGTAACAGATCTCGGTCAAACCGATATCTCATTCGCAGTCAAGGTAAACGGCGTAACTCTCGTTGAGGGTATAGACTACATCGTAGCAGGTGCAGAAGCAACCGATGAACCCGGCGAATACAATGTTCAGGTCAAGGGTATCGGCAACTACACAGGCTTTGCAGAGGCTGTACTGACAGTAGCAGTTGACGAGGAAGCTAAGGCAGCAGCAGTAGAGGACATCAAGAACCACATTTCCGTTGGATTTGCAGATGCTGTTACAGCTAAGTCAACAAACGGTACAAAGAAGGTAACAGCTACAGCTGAAAGCGGCGTAGTAGTTGCTGACGGCGAGCTTCCCGACAAGTACCACATCACAAGAACAGGTGTTGTTTATTACACAGGCACACTCACAGGCGAAGAGATGCCGGCACTCACACGTGAGGCAGCAGAAAACGCTGATGATGTAGCAGACAAGGGTAAGAACAACTCTCAAACATACACATACGCAATGCCCGTTAATACAAACGGCACAGTAACCGCAGTAGCTTACGCAGTGGCTAACGATGGAGCTTATGAGGCAGTTGTATACTCACAGGCACCCGTAACATACGTTTACGATGAGATCGTTGAGTACACCGTAACCACTGAAAACGGTATGATCAGGTCCGAACAGGCTGATACAATGACTTATCATGGCACAGATGTCAACAATAAGCTGACTATCAGCATTGAAGCAAATGCAGCAGAAGAAGGAATGAAGTTCGCTTACTGGGAGAAGGACGAGACTATAGTAAACTATAATCCTGTCTATACCTTCTACGCTTCTGCAAAGAACGAAACCTATACAGCAGTATTCGTTCCCGAATCCGAGGAGATCGATGTTAAGGGTACAACATATATGGACTCCATCACTCCCAAGGTAGTTGACGGCAAGAAGAAGATCGCTTTTGTAACAATGAGCAGTATTCCCGAAGACGCTACATTGCTTAATGCAGGACTTGTTTTTACAATAAATGAAGCAGTTGACGAGAATACGTTGACAGCAGCAAACTATCCCGCAAATGTCAGAGGTAAGTCAGGTAACTACACTGCCTACAGATATACCTGGACAAAGAGTTACACTGACGGTGAAGTTTACTATGTGAGAGCATACGTAAAATATCAGACCGCTGAGGGCGAGATAGAAGAAGCTTATGGTGATGTTTACAAGGTTACCTTTGAAGGATTTGAGCTTGTAAAATAAGCCGCTTTTAGGAGGTGATACGCCCATGAAGTACGCAGAGTTGGAAATGGAGATTATCAGATTTAGCGAGACCGACGTCATCACTACTTCTCTTGGCGAAGGCGAAGACGAGGAATAATAATTTTAAGTTATTCTGAGATCAATGTTACGACGGCAGACAGTTCTACACTGTCTGCCGTTTGGCATATACTCAAAAATCAGCACAAAAATACCCCGACCGTTTGGTCGGGGTATAGTCTTAGTTTAGTTAATATTTTCATTATCCTCTTTAGGCTCGGTCTTTGCCCTGCGTGCCTCTCTTGCAGGTGTGAGGTAGTCCTCGTAAAGCTTCTCCGGTTCAAGCGTGGATTTTTTTATCATTCTGCCTACATTCAGTGCCACACTGCCGGCTAAGAGGAATACCAAAAACAGTATCACTGTCACCCTGCCGAGTGTAAGCACACCCGTAAACACGGAGAGAAACATCAGCAGCGACAGCACCAGCACTGCCGTACCTGCCACTATAAGGAGATCATAGATAGGATATTTATCAAAAAAATTCTTTTCATTCTTTTTCATTTAAATCACCGCTATTATTTTATCAAAAATTTTTTACCAAGTCAAGTAAAAAACCCTTGACAATTAAAATATGATGATGTATTATATACTTGTACTAGTTACAATAATACAAACAACATAAGGAGGAAGCCATGTTCAAGGTAAATTATCAGTCCCGTGTTCCCGTGTACAAACAGCTGTATGAGAGTGTACTCCGTATGGTGTCATTGGGTGTACTCAAACCGAACGACAAGCTCCCGACAGTCCGTGCCTTGGCGACCGACCTCGGCATAAACCCCAACACCGTGTCCAAAGCCTACAGTATGCTGGAGCATGACGGCTACATCTATTCGACCGCCGGCAAGGGGAGCTTTATCGCAGAGAGCTTCTCGGAGGACACAGCCACTCGCCTGACTGCCCTGAGAACCCTAAAAACCGCCGTAAAATCGTCAATGCTCAGCGGTGTAACAAAGGAAGATGCCCTGTCTGCGGTGGAGGATATCTACAACGGAGGTGACGCAGATGATCGAGTTTAACAGGCTGACCAAGCGTTTCGGTGAGAATGTAGCCATTGACGGCATAAGCTCAACCGTTGCAGACGGCGTTATCTGCGGTCTTGCCGGCTCAAACGGCTCAGGCAAAAGTACCCTGCTGCGAATGATGACGGGTGTCTACCGACCCGACGGGGGAGAAGTCCTCATTGACGGAGTAAACGTATTTGACAGTCCCACCGCCAAGGCTCGCTGTTACTACATCTCCGACTACCCGTATTTTGCCTCGGGTATGAGCATCAGAAAGCTAGCTGCATTTACCAAAAGTATGTACAAAACCTGGGACAATGACACCTTCCTAAAGCTCAGTCAGAGCTTCCCCCTCAACCACAATGCACCCATCATCAATATGAGCAAGGGTATGCAGCGTCAGGCGGCGATCATCATCGCCCTGTCCACCAAGCCCGAATACCTCTTTTTGGACGAGATATTTGACGGGCTTGACCCCGTGATAAGGCAGATGTTCAAAAAAATAATCATTGAAAATGTCACCGACAGGGGTATGACCGCTGTGATAGCTTCTCATAATCTGCGTGAATTTGACGATATCTGCGACACTATGATAATGCTCCACAACGGCAAGATCGTTGAAAACAGCAGTGTTGACGAGCTAAAGTCAACCTCCTTCAAGGTGCAGATCGCCTTCAACCGAGATGTCACCCCCGATATTTTTGCAGGTCTCAGCATCATAAATCTGATGCAGAGGAGCAGGTATTTTACTTTTATAATCAGCGGAAACGAGGACGAGATCCGTCAGAAGCTGGCAGTGACAGAGCCTGCGTTCATTGACCTTGTTCCCCTCACGCTGGAAGAGGTTTTCATTAAGGAAATGGGAGATGTCGGCTATGAGGTTGTCTAAATTCAACAATATTTATTCGATCGGAAAACATACATTCAAAAATAATTTCGGCTTGTGCATAGCCTATTGGGTGGCGTTGTTCATATTTCCGCTGCGTTCCCTGATGTCAACCAACTTATTACAAAACCGCTATGCCACCCCGATGGAAATCGACTACTACAGATATATGTCCGCATATACAATAGACTCCTTGGCTATAACCGGACTTGCACTGCTGTTCACCACAATTGTGGGCTTCAGAGCGTTTTCGTATATGCACAGCAAGCGTAAGACCGACTACTACGGCAGCTTGCCGATAACAAGAACCGCCCACCTGCTGGGTGCCGCCGGCTCGCTGGCTGTGATGGCAATAGTTCCGCTGGTGATATCGACATTCATCTCAATGCTGACGGCTGGATTTGCGAATACCTTCGGTGAGCTGTCCAAGCTGATGGCGATACAGATCTTGGCAGTGCTGGGAAATATTGCTATGCTCACCCTGCTGTCCGTTGTAAGCGGAAGATTGGCAGATGTGGTGGTGTCGTTCATAATGCTGAATGTCGGAGTGCCGATAATCGCATTGATACTCAACTTCTTTGCAGGTGAGCTTCCCGGAAACAAGGGTATGGTTTTGGCTCACCCCGATTTGGGAGAAATGCAGATGAACCTTCCGCTCATAACTGCACTGTCACCGATTTTTGCCCCGTATACCGTGAATAAGCTTCCGTTTGCAGAGCATTTTTATTCAAAACCGCTCTCCTCAGCTCCGAACACACTGTTTTATATCATCTGGTGGGCTGTGCTGAGTGTCGCTATGATAGCATTAGCCGTTATCCTTGTCAAAAAGAGGAAGGCAGAGAGTGCTCAGTCGGGCTTTGCCTATATGCAGGCAAGGGAGATGATCAAGGCTATCTCCGCTGTTGCAGGCGGAATGCTCGGCGGTCTGTTTGTCATCGGCGTTGTCGGCTATGACTTCTCGGACAACGGTTTTTCACTGTGGTATATGTTCGGCTGTCTGCTGTTCTCCTTCCTGACGGAGATAATCCTCCAGCTCATCTATAGCAAGGGCTTCAAGGAAATGAGCAGGTTCTTCATCAACTGGGGAGTTTCCGCACTGATCGCAATCGGTTCGTTTGTGTTCATTATGTCGGGAATGTTCGGCTACGTAAGCAAGCTTCCCAAGACTGACACCATTGAAAGTGTTGATGTTTATTACACTTCCGATTATACGGCACAGTCGGATTATTACTACCGAGAAGATTACGCTTACGGCAGATATGAGAAGCTCACCCTCACCGATAAGGACAGGATCGGCAAAGCTGTGGAGCTTCACAAGAGCTTTATTGACCACGCAAACGAACACTCCGCTTTTGTTTACAGCTCAATAAATATCACAGAGGGTGACTATGACAGATATAGTTATGATATGTGCTTTGTTTACAAATTGAAGGACGGTTCAACGCTCACCCGTTATTATGAGGGCTACTTTGGTTATGATTTTTCAGATAATGTCAACTGGAGATATCTGGTAAATATGGATACGATCGATAAGCTCAAGAACACCGATGCGTTGGATAATTCGGGAATTTTCATTTACGCCTCGGGTGATGAGGAACGCCATCGTCAGTTTGCTTTTATGGGAGAAAAATACTACGAAAGAAAAGCTGATACCTTTGCCGAAAAGCCGAAAAAATCCGTTGTTGCCGACGGAGCAATAAACGGACTTGCCGAGGCACTGGCTGAGGATATCTCCGAGAAGGGTATCTTGGACTATGAAAAGCTCGAAAATCCGATGGAAGCCCATCTGTATATAGACGGCGACTATTTGCTGCTATACCTTGATGACAGCTATACGCACACAATGGATTATCTGAACTCTCTTGACAATCTTATGGAACGATATATGTATATGCGTGGTGTAGATATGGTCGAGGACGATCAGGGATTTGTCAGTGAAGATGATGACGAAGCTGATTGGGAGGTCACAGAGTGATGAAAAGATTAACAGTATTGATAATTACGGCAGTTTTACTTGTGACTCTTGCAGGCTGTTCTGTCCCCAAAACGGGCAAGAACAACATCAACAAGTACACCTATGCCAAGGACAACAAGCCGGCAGAGGCGGTCACACTCTCCGACAGCGATTTTGAAGATCTTCAAACAGAAAATGCCTATTATGACAACAAGTACTCCATTGATGAGGTCAACGAAAAATTCGATCTGGGTACTATCCGTCAAACAGTTGATGAAGATACGGGCAACTTTATCGCCTACAGCATATTTGATAATTCCAAGGGTGACAGGCTGTATGTGTTCTATGACAGCGGTTTGTATGTCAATGGCGAATACACCGAAGGCTGGGGAATTATGCAGGTCGTAAAGTACAGCAAGAATACGAAGCGTTGGTCAAACTCGGAATTGAAGAAGCTCGTCAACAAGCTTGATTATCCCGAAGAATGAGGTGAAGGTATGATCGAAGTAAAAAATCTTACAAAACGGTTTGACAAGGTGGTAGCCGTCAATGATCTGAGCTTCAAGATCAAGGACGGGGCTATCTGCGGACTGTCAGGCTCCAACGGCTCGGGAAAAAGCACCCTGCTCAGAATGTTGAGCGGAGTGTACTATCCCGACGGGGGAGAGGTGCTCATCGACGGTGAGAGCGTTTATGAAAATATGAACGTAAAATCGAAGTTTTTCTCGATATCCGACTATCCGTATTTTTCAAATGAGGCTACGATAGAAAAGCTGGCTAAGTATCTGTCAAAGCTATATCCCAACTGGGATCAGGAGTACTATCAAAAGCTGTGCAAGTGCTTTCCGCTCGATGTCAAGGCAAAAATAATCAATATGAGCAAGGGTATGCAGCGTCAGGCGGCGTTGATACTGGCTTTTTCCACAAAGCCCGAGTACCTGTTTCTGGACGAGATATTTGACGGGCTTGACCCCGTTATCCGTCAGATACTGAAACGGCTTGTGATAGAAAACGTCACTGACAACGGTATGACGGCGGTAATAGCTTCTCACAATTTGAGAGAATTTGAGGATATCTGCGACACTCTGGTTGTGCTTCATCAGGGCGGTATGGTTCGTCAAAGCGAGGTAGATGCGATCAAGTCGACTACCTTCCGTGTGCAGATAGCATTTGACAGAGATGTGGCGGAGGAGTTCTTTGAGCAGTTCTCGCCCTCGGGCTTACAGCGTGACGGACGCTTCTTTACCTTTATTGTGACTGGTGACGAGGAACGGCTGAGAAAACGACTTGAGGACACAAACCCCGTATTTATGGAGTTTTTACCGCTTTCACTTGAAGAGGTGTTTATAAAGGAAATGGGAGGTGTAGGCTATGCGGTCAAGTAGTATAAAGCACGTCTGCCTGGAAAATATCAGGCAGAGATCCTCGCTTGCGATCATATATTCCGTTTTGCTGACGGTAATAATGCCCGTGCTGGTGCTTCTCACTAAGACAGCCGAGGGCGACAATCTGCCGAATTTTATGGAACAGCTTTTGTCACTTAATATGATATACGCAGCGACTGTTATGATGTTCACCTTCATCAGCTCGGTTTCGATATTCTCCTATATGCACAAAAAACGCAGTGTGGATTTTTACGGCAGTCTGCCCGTTTCCAGAAGGGAAGAGTTCTTCGGCAGGGTGATCGCAGAATATCTGATAATGAGCGTGCCTATGCTTATTATCGCAGTGCTGGGCGGACTGGTAGCCTTTGAAATGAAGGCATTCCTGATGATCCTGTACTTTGCACTGCGGTTGTTGGTGGTGATATTCGCAAGTGTAGCATTTACGGGCTTTCTTGCGGTATGTTCGGGTACAGTGGCAGGCACAGCGGTAAATTATATCCTGATAAATTCCATCTATCCGATATTTATGCTGATAATCCTCGGTATGCCCGAAATGCTCCCCGGCTATGTGTCGGAGTTCAAGAACGCAATAGTGCTGTCGGTGTTCTCTCCGTTTTTATCACCGTTCTTTATGATAGACGCAACGATAGGACAGCTTGCGTGGATACTCTCTATTATGGCAGTCGTTTCGATCGGCTTGATGTATCTTTCTTACCGCCTGATAATCAAGAGGAAGGCAGAGTCTGCTCAGAGCAAGGCTGCGTTCCCGATACCGTCGATCGCCGTCAGACTTATGACGAGCTTCACGGCAGGCTATGTGGGTGCATTCATTTTCTATGCAATGTTCAGGATAAACTACATCATCTTCGGCGGTTATCGTGAGCCACAGGAGAGCAGCATTACCTCGCTGTCAGCGTTGGGAATATTCATTCTGGGCTTTACCCTGTTCTCATTCCTGGCACACTTCATACTTCACCTTATCTACAACAGGGGAATGAGGGGCTTTGTCAAGGGGCTTATCCTCTACGGGGCACAGCTTGGCTTTTGCCTGATAATGCTTGGAGTTATTGTAACGGGTGCGTTCGGCTATGTGACAAGGATACCCGATGAGGACGATATCAAATATATAGTGCTTTCGTCAGAGGACGACTACGGAAGAGTAGTATATCACGGTGAAGATCTTACAGCCGTTAAGATAACACAAGGGTTCGATATCCGCAGGGTAAGACAGATACATCAGAGTATCATAGATGAGGCGGTGGACGAGAACAACAACATATATATGTCGCTGTTTACCGCTATGTTTGAGGATTTCTACGACAACTGCAAATTAAAGTACACCCTCAAGGACGGCTCTGTCCTTGTCAGATCCTACAAGGGAAGCAGTTTTTCGGAGATCTATGAGGAATACGAGGATTCCGTCAGCAAAAATGTCCTGGAAAAGGTTGACCCCGAGGACTACGAGAGCATAATCATTTCACACGGAGCTGAGGATTATGCCGTCTATCCCGAGGACCTAAAGGATAAACAGCCGGCTGTTGATATCGTAAATGCCTTTAAGTCGGATTTTGAAAGATTAGGAAAACAACAGCTGTCAGACACAGACGATTATCAGATTTCCTTCTCGCTGGATTCGTACACAATGTATTTTTATTTCAACAGCGAATATACAGAAACAATTAAACAGTACAGAGAACATTTGAATACGGAGTAAAGCTATGACTGAATTATCGGATATTACGCAGAGGCATAGCTTTAAGATACAGCACTACTATAAAAAGTGGCTGTGTGCTTTTCCGCTGTTGGGCGTTGCCCTGCTGATACAGTTCTTTATATCAAGGTTTATAGAAAGTGACCTTGTGTTTTATGCAAGCTGTGTGGCAGTGATGGGCGGTCTGATGACGGTGTACTACCTTTTGACAGACAAACTCGCATTTTTCAGCGGAGAGGGAAGCTATTGGACGGAGGACGGAGTGTTGAAGCTCAGTCTGAACGGAAAAACCTGCGATATCAAAAATGTAAAAGAACTGATGGGCGGTACACCGAATATTTTTATGTACTACTATGCCTATATGTACATAGAGCTGCCCGACAAAAAGCTGAAGATCTTCGGTGAAAGGGTCAGGCTCGAACAGGATTTTAAGGATACAGAGCTGTACCCGTTGTTTCAGCTTGTTTTAAGACGTGAGGGACAGCTGGTTCAGAAGGAACTGCTGAAAGCAAAGATAGATTATTGGTATGTGGAAAAATAAAGGGCACCTCTAAATAATATAAAGGGCATCTCTAAAACCGCTTTGGGTTTTTAGAGATGCCCTTAATTATTACAGCTCGGCTGTTACTTCTACCTCTACAAGTACGTCCTTGGGGAGCTGTTTGACGGCTACGCAGGAGCGTGCGGGCTTTGACGTGAAATACTCTCCGTATACTGCATTGAAAGCACCGAAATCCTCCATATTTTTGAGGAAGCAAACAGTCTTTACAGCCTTGTCAATGGAAGTGCCTGCAGCTTTGAGTACCTCTGTGAGGTTTTTGCAGACCTGATGCGTCTGCTCTTCGATCGTGACAGCCTCTACATTTCCCGTGGCAGGGTCAATGGCTATTTGTCCCGAGGTGAACACAAGGTTGCCTGTCTTGACAGCCTGTGAGTAGGGTCCGATGGCATCGGGTGCGGTTTTGGTATAAACTTTTTCACTCATAATAAATTCTCCTTAGTTATTAGGGTTATCGACAAGCATCAGACCCTCTGCTCTGAGAGCGTCCTTGATCTCGTTGATATGCTCAAAATTCTTTGTT
>CACYCD010000041.1 GCA_902772755.1 uncultured Ruminococcus sp. | reverse complement strand
GCCCTTGCTTACCTTGGCATCTTCTATCGGATAGATAAGACTTCCCGGCACCTGAAGCATAGTTTCCACTGCCGACAGCGTTGTAGGCGGTACGGTTGTTGTGGTTTCGGGCGGTGCGGTGGTGGTTTCCGCTGTAGTCTGCGTTTCAGAGGCAGTTGTCGGCTGTGTTGTCGCAGCGGTAGTTTGCTCTGTCGATGTCACCACTATTCCCGTAACATTTTTGTTCACCTGTGAAGCGGAAAGCTCATCTATAACGCTCTGCTTCTGCTGATAATCCGAATAAGATGTATAGGTTGACCATACCGCAAGACCTATCGCCGTCAGACATATCGCCAGTGACGCATAGAAGCTCACCTTGTTAGCCGCAGATCTGTTTTTACGGCTTCTTTCATTGTTATTACGATATCTGTTATACTCATCCATAATAACACCTCCGAGAATATTATGGACAAACAGGGAATTATTATACAGGCTGCACTTGTAATAGTCTGTCTTTTGTGGTAAAATGTTGTGGGTGATATTATGCTGTACTGTCCTAAATGCAGAAAAATCTACGGCACAGGCAATGCCGTGTGCTTGGATTGCAGAAAAAATCTGAAAGAAATAACCGATAAAAACACCCCCGTTGCGGTGTGTCATGCTTCGGGCGTGAACAAGGACCGTGTGCGTGCCGCACTGGAGGGTCAGGGTATACCGACCTCGACCGTGGCTGCTCCCAAGAGCTTTTCCTGCGAACCGCTGACGGGCGGTGACACGACCACCGATGTTATCGTGACAGTGCCGTACCAGGCATATACAAGGGCTTATGATATCTGTGTGGGTATCGGAGCTGTTGACCCCGAGGACGAGGCGGACAGCTCGGAGCTTGCTGAGGATATCGCACAAAAGCAGGATCGGCTTGACAGGGACGCAGAGGAATTTGAGGAGATGTCACCTGCCAAACGTACCACTGTGAGGATAGTATCCGCCATACTTCTTATAGTAATTTTTGCCGGAGTTATCTGGGGAACGGACTATATCACGGAGCTTTTGAAAAATCTATTTTAAGGAGTTACACAAATGAGAATTGAAACAAAATGTATTCAGTCGGGCTGGCAGCCCAAAAACGGCGAACCCAGAGTTTTGCCCATTGCACAAAGCACTACCTTTAGCTATGACACAGCCCAGGAGATGGGCGATCTGTTTGACCTCAAGGCAAGCGGATTTTTCTATACACGTCTTGCAAATCCGACAGTTGATGCAGTTGAGAGAAAGATAGCCGATCTTGAGGGCGGTGTGGGTGCAATGATGACCTCTGCCGGTCAGGCTGCAAGTCTTATTTCGGTTGCAAACATAGCAAAAGCCGGTGATCACGTAGTATGCTCATCTGCTCTTTACGGCGGAACCTTCAACCTCTTTAACAAGACCCTGCGTGACCTCGGCATTGACTTTACATTTGTAACACCCGACAGCACGGAGGCTGAGATACGTGCCGCTTTCAAAGAGAATACCAAAGCCTGCTTTGTTGAGTCGGTGACAAATCCCTCTCTCGATGTTTCAGACATTCCGCTGTATTCCGCAATCGCACACGAAAACGGAGTTCCGCTTATCGTTGACAATACCTTCCCCACCCCGATAAACCTTCGTCCGATTGAATGGGGTGCCGATATCGTTGTTCACTCGACCTCAAAATATATGGACGGTCACGCTGTCGCTCTGGGCGGAGTTATCGTTGACGGCGGAAAATTTGACTGGAACAACGGCAAATTCCCAATGCTGACAGAGCCTGACGAAACCTACCACGGCACTGTTTACACAGAGAGCTTTGGCAATGCGGCTTATATCGTCAAGGCAAGAGCTCACCTGATGAGAGATCTCGGCTCAATGGCTGCACCGATGAATGCCTTCCTGCTGAACATCGGACTGGAGACCCTCGCCCTCAGAATGGAGAGGCACTGCCAAAACGCACAGAAAATCGCCGAATTTCTTGAAGCACACGACAAGGTAGAGTGGGTGAACTTCCCCGGTCTTAAATCCAACAAGTACTATGACCTCGCTAAGAAGCTTATGCCCAACGGCACCTGCGGTGTTATTTCCTTCGGTCCCAAGGGCGGACGTGAGGCTGCGGTAAAGCTGATGGAGGCTTTGAAGATAGCAAAGATCGTTACCCACGTTGCAGATGC
>CACYCD010000040.1 GCA_902772755.1 uncultured Ruminococcus sp. | reverse complement strand
CAAGTGCATAGAGGCACTCAAAAACAAGGACGTTGATGTCATCATCTCCTGTGGCAATGCACTTGACGTCAGCAAGCTGGGTACTCTGCCCAACAATGTCAAGGTCTTTCCGTATGTTGATCAGCCGGAGGTTTTGTCAAAGACTGATGTATTTATCAGCCATTGCGGGATGAACAGTGTTTCTGAAAGCTTGTATATGGCTACACCGCTGGTGCTGTACCCTCAGACAGGCGAGCAACACGCAGTTGCAAGAAGGGTAGCAGAGATAGGTGCAGGTGTTATGCTTACCGATGATTCTGTTGAGGGAATAGAGAAAACGGTTTTTGAGATCCTAGACAACAAAAAATACGCAGAAGCAGCCAAAGCGTGCAGTGATGACTTCCGCTCCTGTTCAGGCACTGTGGGTGCAGCCGATTTTATTGAAAACGCTCCTCACCCTATGGGCATAGATCCGCTTGCAGAGTTAAACAAGGCAAATGGAAGATTTACGCTGTACTTCTGGTCTGCTGTTGTTGCACTGATCTTGATTTTCGGGCTATTGGTGACTTGGAAATATGCATGGATCGTCGGAGTAGCCGCAGGTTTTCTGTCAGCACCGCTGAGCAAAGCTTATCAGAAAAAGCAGTACGGAAAAATCCTACAAAATATCTCCAACAAAAATAAACAGTGATAAATCGGCTTCGGTGAGTATTTCACCGAAGCCGATTATTATTCTGCATCTATAAATTTCGCAAGACGGACGGAGTAGATCATACATTTCAGTATTTTGAACGGGGTACATTCTTCCATTGCTTTTTTGTACATTCTCAGCTGTTTTGCGTAGAGTGGGACAAGCTCCTCTGCGGTTTTTACACGGTCGGTCTTGTAGTCTATTATGACAAGACCTCCGTCCTTGAGATAGGCAAGGTCAACCGCACCCTGCAATATTACCTTTCTGTCCCTCAGCTCCGGCGAGATATCCTCAACCACCTCGTATGCGGGTATGTTCACCGAAAATCTGAACTCCCTGTACAGCACGGGAGCTGCTATTATCTCGCTGACAATATCGGAGCTTATCAGCTTTTGTATGGCTCTGTCATCTATTGCCACTCTTTGGGCGGCGGTGATGTAACCCCTGTCGGCAAGTCTGTCAAGCTCTGCGGTGAGGTTTTCCCTCGCCCTTGCAAAGTCGATATGCTGCAGTGCGGTGTGGGTAGCTGTTCCTCTTTCAACCGCTGTCATCTTCTTTTCCGATGCAAAATCGGGGCGTGAAAGTATTCCCGAAAAACTGCTTTTTGTGTGGCTGTGGCTCAGATCCGAAACAGAGACCTTTAGGGGGATTTTTCGCAATTCCTCGTGCGGATAGCGGAAGCTTATGCGATTTTTGATTATCTTGTCAATAATGCTGTCACAGCTCTCCTCAGTCTCAACAACCTCTGCCCTTATATCCGTGTCGTCAGAAAGCAGACTGCACTTGTAATCACCGATATACTCTATACTCCAGTTAGGGCAATCGTGCTGAATGCAGACATCTTTGCCCGAAAGCACTCTGAGCTTTTCTCCGTCCTTGTGTGCCAAGGCAACAGGGATAAGCCAGTCTTCATAGGCAGAGCCCTCTGAAACGTCCAGTGGGGATATGCGGTTTTCTTCCACTGAAAGTGCAGCTTTCGCAAATTTTTTTGACACGTCAGCCTTATCAGCACAGACGATGTGCAGTTCTTCCCTGGCTCTGGTGAGTGCCACATACAGCACACGCATCTCCTCGGCACGCTGTCGCTTTTCATTGAGGAGTGCAGCCGCCTGGTACATAAGGGACTGTCTTATGCTGAGGGTCTCGTAGTCGTTTATCTTCATTGTAAGCCCCAGCTCCTTGTCAAGCATAAAGTAAGATCTCTTTTCGTTGTGGAAGCGTGAAGAGGTTCCCATCAAAAACACAAACGGGAACTCCAGACCCTTGCTCTTGTGTATTGTCATAACCTTTATGGAGGGCTCACGGGCTGCCGAATTTGAAGCTGTGACGGAGAGATCGCTTTTTCCGCCGGTTTCTATTATATTGTTTATATGATTCACAAAAGCTGAAAGACCCTTGGAGCCGTTTGCCTCGTAGCTCTTTGCATACTCTCTGAAAAGCAGGGCATTGTTCACAGGCACATCATTTGAGTGATATATGCCACTTAGGAGGGCTTCATAGGAGATATCCTCATATATCTTATTTATCAGCCTGTGAACGGAATGTACTGCGGAGTATTTTCTGAACGTATCGAGCTGTCTGAGGAACTCCGCACACTTGGCATTGCCGTTTTCTGCGGCTTTTACCACAAGAGAATAGATATTCTCTCTGCGGTCGCTTATCCTGAACAGTGCAAGCTCATCGGGGGTGAAACCATAGACGGGACTCATCATAACCGAAAGCAGGGGGATATCCTGCACCGGATTGTCGATTATCCGCAAAAAATTGAGGATTATCACTATCTCTCGCCTGTCGAGGAAGCCCTCGTCGGTCTCTGCCGTGGCGTTCAGACCGTAACGCCTGAGCCTCTTTACCACAGCTGCGGAGTGGGTGTTTGCGTTTCTGTCCAGTATGGCAAAATCGTTCAAAGTAGGCTCTCGCTCCTGTCCGTTTTCGGTCACGGTTGATTCACCCATTATCCGCACTATCTGCTCTGCAATGTGATCCACCTCGGTTTCCTGCTTTGAAATATCGCTCTCTGCATCGTACTGCAAAAACGTCAACGACACCTTTTCGTGGTATTTGGACGGAGGGTACGAAGCACCGCAGACAAGAAATTCGCTTTGGTCATAGTCGATATCTCCGCACTGCTCGCTCATTATATTTCTGAAAATGAAATTTACCGAGTCGGTTATCTCACGACGGGAACGGAAATTCTTTTCAAGAATAATGCTTGCAGGGTAGTTATCTGCTTCCCTGTCGTAGGGCTGATAGTTCTTTTTTCTTTTGATGAATATTTCAGGCATAGCCTGGCGGAAGGAATAGATACTCTGCTTGACATCTCCCACGGTGAAGAGATGACCGTTTTGTCCGCTTACGGCGGTAAAAATCGTCTCCTGTATCTCGTTTGTGTCCTGGTACTCGTCTACCATAACCTCGTCAAACTCGGAGGCTATCTTTTTTGCAAGCTCTGTCTGAACGACAGAACCATTTTCGTTTTTTACAAGCAGCTTCAGGGCAAAATGCTCAAGGTCACTGTATTCATATATGTTCTTCTCCTTTTTTTCCGCCATCAGACTTGTATGGAACATCTTTACCATCGTAAAAAGCACCTTGACGATCGGGCGGAAGTACTGAGCTTCCTTACGTATTTCGTCCTCGGTCTGAGCAAATAAGGGAGCTGTCTTTTGTATGGCAGACTTGTAGATGTCGTGGCACTGTTTCACTTCTGATGTAATATACTCGTCTGCCCCCTTGCCTATATTGAAGATGGGGAAGGTTATTTCTCTGTAGGCACAGGCGAGCCTGTCCCATGAGTGCTTTTTAAGTGCAAGATACATATTTTCTATACAGCGTATCTCATTGTCAAATCGGTCAATTTTTTTGCACAGCTTGCTGTCCGTGCTCATAAGGTCAAAGCATTTTTGACAGCTTTGGTAAGCTCTTTCTATGTACGGTTTTGCGTAGTCAAGAATAATTTGACCTGCCCTTGTATCAAACACGCTGTCAAAATCCGCATAATAGTCTGCCACCCTGTCCATCCACTCATCAGGGAAAGCAAATGCTCGTGTGAACTCGTGCAGGCTTACAATAAGCTGTGCGATGTTTTTGTCATCCTTATCATTTCCGTAGTCCTCGATAAGCTGTAAAAAATCCTCGTTGCTCTCACGCTCATACATAGAGGCTACAAGTGCTTCCGATATATTCTTTTTCAGAACATTCAGCTCACCTGTTTCTCCTATCCTGAAATCCCTGTTGATGTCGAGCATAAAGGAATTATCCTTGATAAGCTCACTGCAAAAGGAATGTACGGTAGATATCTGAGCGGTTTGCAGCTTTCTTCTTTGACTTCTCAAAAACGAATCCTCGGGATTTGCTCTGATCAGCTCTGTCAGACGGCGTTGTATTCTGAGCTTCATCTCTGCGGCGGCAGCTCTGGTAAAGGTCACCACCAGCAGTCTGTCAGCCTGCACAGGGCTTTCGCCCTCGGTGAGCAGACGGATAGCTCTTTCAACAAGCACAGCCGTCTTGCCCGAGCCTGCCGAGGCAGAGATCAGCACACTGCCGTTGCGTGAATTTATTGCATCAAGCTGGTTGTCAGTCCACTGTGGCATTATTTTCCCTCTCCTTTAGAATACTAAAAACTTCATCGTGCTTCCAATTGATTTGCTCCCGGGCGTTGTCTGCCGTTTCTGTTCCGCACACCTGCTGATAGGGGCAGAATTGGCAATACACGACCTTTGAGTCCGCTATGGGGTCACAGGAAATATCTCCGCTGTGAAGGGCATTAGCCATCTCTTTGAGCGAGCGGTCAACACTTTTGAACAGCTGTTCAAACTCCTCAGCCGTACAAAGATATTCTGCCGAAGCCGCATTGATAGCACCCTTTTT
>CACYCD010000039.1 GCA_902772755.1 uncultured Ruminococcus sp. | reverse complement strand
TATTCAGGCTCAAAATCCTGCATTATAACGCCGTTTTTCAAATAATCAAACTTCGGTGCGGCTTCGCTTGTCAGTGTTACCTTCGCCTGTCTGCCAAGCTGCTGAAAAGCAAGACAGAGTGCGTAGGCACAGCCCAGCGTGTCACCGTCGGGGTAGTGGTGGGTGAGTATCTCCACCTTGTCCATTGAAAGCAGCATTTCTGCTGTTTCTTTAATCGTCATCGGTTTCTTCCTCCTCAAAATCGGTAATTTCAAGGTTATTCAATATCCTGCTTATGTTCGCACTGTACTCAACGCTGTCTGTCGCTTTGAAGATAAGCTCCGGAACATGGCGGAGCTTCAAAGCTTTGCCAAGCTCTCTGCGGATAAAGCCCGAGGCGGACTTAAGCCCCTTGAGAGCTTCCTTAGCCTTATCCATACCCTCCATCGCACTGATGTACACGGTGCAGTAGCTGAGGTCGTTTGTGACCTCCACACGGATTATTGAAATAAAACAGTCTG
Source organism: uncultured Ruminococcus sp. (assembly GCA_902772755.1). Taxonomy (GTDB): domain Bacteria; phylum Bacillota; class Clostridia; order Oscillospirales; family Acutalibacteraceae; genus Ruminococcoides. Next base: position 8,638 of record CACYCD010000039.1, on the reverse strand, counting down.
TTACTCTGGGATCCTTCAGCCTGCGGAATATTGCAGTGAGTTCCCTCTTGATATCCTCTGTGGTTCTTCCGATTCTGTGTCCTGACATTTTTCTTCCTTTTCCGAAAAGGGCGGTAATATTCTGCAAATATGACCACCCTTTTCTGCTGAGTAAAATTATTCTTCTCTGTATTCCTGTATCTCATAAACCTCAAAGATATCTCCCTCTCTGAGGTCGTTGTATTTTTCAAGGCAGATACCGCACTCGTAGCCCTCTGCCACTTCCTTGACGGCATCCTTAAATCTCTGCAGTGAAGCGATCGTATCCTCTGCGATGACCACACCGTCACGGATAACTCTTACCGAAGCATTACGCTTTACAACACCGTTCTTCACATAAGAGCCGGCAACAATTCCGACACTCTTTATCCTGATAATGTTGCGTATCTCGGCGTTTCCGAGGATGACCTCTTTGGTCTTGGGAGCGAGCATACCCTTCATAGCGGCTTCGATCTCCTCGATACAGCTGTAGATTATGCTGTAAAGACGGATCTCTACCGAGTCACGCTCTGCATTTGCACGGGCTGTCGCATCGGGTCTGACGTTAAAGCCGACAATGATCGCATTGCCTGCGTTGGCAAGCATAACGTCACTCTCATTGATAGCACCTACGCCGCCGTGAATTACATTTACACGCACCTCGTCATTTGAAAGCTTTTCAAGCGACTGACGGACGGCTTCCACCGAACCCTGAACATCGGCTTTGACGATTATCTGAAGCTCCTTCATCTCGCCCTGCTTCATCTTGTCAAAGAGGTTGTCAAGTGTGACCTTTGTGCGTGAGTTGAACAGCTCTTCCTTCTGCTTTGCTTTCCTCTCCTCTACCAGCTCACGGGCAAGTCTTTCATCGCTGACGGCGTTGAAGATATCACCGCCCTGCGGAACCTCGGCAAGACCTGTGATCTCAACGGGAACAGAGGGACCTGCCTCATGCACTGTTCTGCCCTTGTCGTTTGTCATAGCTCTTACACGTCCGACAGCTGTGCCGGCAACAAGGATATCGCCCTTGCGGAGAGTACCGTTCTGCACAAGCACAGTGGCGATCGGACCTCTGCCCTTGTCAAGACGGGCTTCTATAACACAGCCCTTTGCACGGCGGTCGGGGTTGGCTCTCAGCTCCTTGACCTCGGCAACAAGAAGCACCATTTCAAGCAGATCCTCAATGCCCTGCTTTGTCTTGGCTGAAACAGGTATGCAGGGAACGTCACCGCCCCACTCCTCGGGAACAAGACCGTACTCCGTGAGCTGCTGCTTGACCTGCTCGGGATTTGCACCCGGCTTATCCATTTTATTTATTGCAACAATTATGGAAACATTGGCTGCCTTAGCGTGGTTTATCGCCTCGATAGTCTGTGGCATAATTCCGTCATCTGCCGCAACAACAAGTATTGCTATGTCGGTAGCCTGAGCACCTCTTGCTCTCATCGTGGTAAACGCTTCATGACCCGGTGTGTCAAGGAAGGTTATGTCCTTGCCGTTGATGCTCACTCTGTAAGCACCTATGTGCTGGGTGATACCGCCTGCCTCGGAAGCGGTTACGTTGGCGTTTCTGATAACGTCAAGAATGGAGGTCTTGCCGTGGTCAACGTGACCCATTACCACAACTACGGGAGCTCTCTCAACGAGATTTGCTTCTTCGTCCTCGGTGTCATCTATTATTCTCTCTTCAATTGTGACAACTACCTCTTTTTCCACCTTTGCATGGAACTCCATAGCGATAAGTGAAGCGGTGTCAAAGTCTATTGTATCGGTGGCTGTCACCATCGTACCCATAAGGAAAGCTTTTTTGACGACCTCGGCAACGGTGGCTTTGAGGCGGACGGCAAGCTCCTGAACAACGATCTCATCGGGGATCTGCACTGTGATGGGCTTTGCCTTACGTTCCTCAGCTATTCTTCTCAGACGCTCCTTCTCGGTCTCGTGTCTGCCCTGACGTTTTTTACGCTGCTGTGACTTCTGGTTGATCTTCTGCTTTTTGACCTGACTGCGGTTGCGGTCACTGCGGTTCATCTTGGAATCAGCCATATTGTCGTATTTTTCGTTGTACTTGTCAACGTTCACAACAACTGCAGAGGTGTCAATGACACGGCTCTCCTTCTTGCGTGGAGGCTTGTTTTCCTTCTTGGGCTGCTCGGCAGGTGCTGTTTCGGGCTTTGCCTCCTGCGGTTTTTTGTCCTCGACAGGCTGCTTTTTGGGAGCATTGTCCTTATTATTTGAGCTATGCTCCTGTTTATTCTGGCGTGACCTCTGCTGAGCTTTTTTGTTTTTCAGTTCTTCCTTACGCTTTCTCTTTTCAGCGTCCTTCTTTTCCTCTTCCTTGCGGATAGCCTCGTTACGCTTTGAGAAAAACGCATCAAAGCTGTCTGCATTTCTCTCCTGAGTAAAGAAGTCGAAGATAACGTCAAGCTCGTTTTCTTCAAGGGAGGTCTGGGATTTTTTAACCACACCGCAGTACTTTTCCAGCACCTCGCTGATCTTTTTTGCGGGAACACCCAGATCCTTGGAAACCTCATGAACCTTGTATTTTATCATCATAATATCATTCCTCCTGTTCTTTTTCTTTCAGGATAAGCTCCTGAATTTTATCGGAAAAGCCTTTGTCCGTAATGCTGAGTATTCCGCACATTCTTCCTACAGAACGGCTCAGTTCATCCTTTGTTCGGTTCAGAGTGATTATCTGTATATTGAGATCGGACACGGCTTTCAGGACGTATTTTTTGCTGTTTTGAGAAAAGTCACTTGCAGTAAGTACAACAAACGCCTCACCTGAGTGTATTGACTGGATCACAGGGTCGGCACCTATGACCAGCTTTCCTGCACGTCTGCAAAGACCCAGCAGGGACAGTATGCGGTCATTCATCTGCAAGCTCCTTCTCCAATGCGTCGTATACCTCATCGGGGATAGCGGTGGCAAGCGAGCGTTCTATCCTACGAGCTTTGCGAGCTTTTTTAAGGCAGTCTGCACTTTTGCAGACGTAGGCACCTCTGCCCGACTGCTTTGAGGTGAGGTCAAGGACTATCCTGCTCTGTTCCGTAACATTGCCGTCCTCGTCCTTCTTTTCGGGAGTTCTCACCACACGAACCAGCTCTTTTTTGGGAAACATCTGCATACAGCCGCTGCACCTTCGCATAGGTACTTTTTTCGTTTTCACTGTATTACCTCATCACATATCTGTGTTATCTTCGTCATCATCTTCGGAAACGTATTCCTCGTCATCGTCAAAGAACTCCGTATCCTCATCGTCAGAGTCATCGTCAGACTCATCGGGTGCTTCCTCAGTATCGTCAGCCTCTGCCGTAAATTCCTCGGCAGGTACTTCGGTGATTTCCTCAGCTGTTGCTTCCTCGGCAGGTGCTTCCGTGATTTCCTCAGCTGTCAGCTCCTCGGCAGGTGATTCCGTGATTTCCTCAGCTTTTGCTTCCTCGACAGGTACTTCGGTAACTTCCTCCGCTGTCAGCTCCTCGGCAGGTGCTTCCTCCGTCTCGGGAGCTTCCTCCTTGGCTTCAACCGGCTTGAAGCGTTCGTCCGTGTCCTCCTCGCCGTAGAAGCCACTCTGAGGACGGATATCTATTTTCCAGCCTGTGAGCCTTGCGGCAAGTCTTGCATTCTGACCCTTGTTGCCTATGGCAAGCGAGAGCTGATTGTCGGGGACGGTGACACGGCAGAATTTAGTGCCGTCATTGGCAAGCTGTACGCTCTTGACTGTGGCAGGGGACAGTGCGGCGGAAATGAATTTTACGGGATCCTCCGACCACAGGATAATATCTATCTTTTCTCCGCCAAGCTCTTCGACAATGGCATTCACCCTGACACCCTTGGTGCCTATGCAAGAGCCAACAGCGTCAACACCCTTGACGGGGCTGAATACAGCAAGCTTTGTTCTTGAGCCGGCTTCTCTTGAAATCGACTTTATCAGCACATTGCCGTCATAAATCTCGGGAACTTCACTTTCAAACAATCTCTTAACAAAATCAGGGTGAGTTCTTGAAAGTATGGCACGGGGACCCTTCTCGGTATTTTTTACATCGAGGATATAGACCTTGATGTGGTCGCCCTCCTTGAGATCGCTGTGTCCCACCTGCTCTGATTTCGGCAAAACGGTCTCAGCCTTGCCGATCATTATGGTTGCGGCACCGGAAACGGGATCTATCCTTTCGACCTTTGCAGAAACGACCTCATGCTGTCTTGACTGAAATTCTGCAAACATCTGACCTTTTTCTCCGTCACGTATTCCCTGACGAATGACCGAGCGTGCAGTCTGCACTGCTATTCTGCCGAGGGTCTTGGGGTCGAGCGGAACGCCTACCTTTGCATCGACCACTGCATTTTTATCTATCTTCTTGGCTTTCTCCAGGCTGATCTCATAGCTTGGATCTAACACCTCTTCAACTACAGTCATTTTGAGATTGACCTTGAAAATATCGTGTTCGGGATCCATATCTATATCTACTTCGTCGTTTCCGTCAAAATTATTTTTGCAGGCTACAACGATCGCTCTTTTTATCTGGGCTATCATTGTGTCAACGGAAATTCCTTTTTCCTCCTCCAACAACTTCAAAGCCAAAAACAATTCCTTGTTATCCATTCCAAAATCAAGTCCTTTCTTTTCCGCTGATTTCGATTTAAAAATCAAAATCGTCCAGCTTTATATAAGCCGTATCCTTTTTGTTTACGGTGATCTCATTTTCACCGCTGTGGTCGGTGATCGTGACCGTATGCTTATCGGCTGCGGTAAGCACACCCTTAAATTCCTTGCCGATACCCTCTATGGGGCGTATCATCTTCACCATTATATCAGCTCCGATGAAGCGGGCAAAATGTTCCTCTGCGGTAAGCTCTCTTTCCACTCCGGGGGAGCTTACCTCCAGGATATAAGCATCGGGGCAGGGGTCGTTTTCATCAAGAAGGGCTTCAACGGCACGGGACATTTTTTCGCAGTCATCAATGCTTACGCCGTCCTCCTTGTCGATGGTAATACGCAGATACCACTGTGCACCCTCTTTTACATAGCGGACGTCCCAAACGGACAGCCCCAGCGACTCTGCAACAGGCTTTGCAATACTCCTGACAACGGTGGCTATACCGCCCTTTTTTCCGGACATATTTTCACCTCACAAGCAAATAACAAAGGAGCAGCCGTCTGACCACTCCTTACCTTTGATTTATTTCCAAGTTATTTTACCACATATTTTCAGATAAATCAAGTACTTTATGAATTTTTATTTTTTATCCTTCGATTTTCCGAGGATACCGGCAAGCAGACTCAGGAATATCGCCGCACCCAGACCGCCTGCACAGACGGTAAAGCCACCCGTAAGTATGCCGAGCAAGCCGTCCCTGTCAACTGCGGTCTTTACTCCGTTGTAGAGATTGAACCCAAAGCCACTGATAGGCACCGTTGCACCTGCCCCGGCAAAATCCACCAACGGCTGATACAGCCCCACAGCCCCCAGCACCACACCAAGCACTACAAAGGACGTGAGTATCCGTGCCGGAGTCAGACGGGTCTTATCTATCAGTATCTGCCCCAAAACACAAATCAGTCCGCCTACGGCAAAAGCCTTCAAATAATCCATAACAGCTCTCCTCCCAAAATTATTATTCCTTATCTTGCATAAAATATTCTTGAATTGCAAGACATATAATGGTATAATAATCTTTGGTGTTGTCTGTGAAGATTGGCTGAAAGATTATGAACAGACGATGACTTTTTTCTTTGAATGATTGTATTTTTAATTTTTTATGTTACAATCAAATAAAGTATATTTTTAGAAGGAGTTGAAAAAATGGTTGAAGTCAAAAACCTTGTAAAGACCTATGGCGACATCAGGGCGGTGGACAACGTAAGCTTCAAGGTTGAGGACGGAGAGATCCTTGGATTTTTGGGTCCCAACGGTGCAGGCAAAAGTACGACTATGAACATCATCACCGGTTATATTTCGTCCTCCGGCGGAACAGTCACCATAAATGACGCAGAGATACTCAGAGATCCCAAGGAAGCCAAGAAGCAGATTGGCTACCTCCCCGAGATACCTCCGCTCTATACCGATATGACGGTGCAAAAATATCTGGAGTTTATGTTTGCCATCAAAAAGATAAAGCTCCCCAAAGCCGAGCATATCAAGGAGGTGCTTTCTCTCACAAAGCTGACCGACCACAAAAAAAGACTTATCAAAAACCTTTCAAAGGGTTACAAGCAGAGGGTAGGGCTTGCACAGGCACTGCTGGGCAATCCGCCGGTGCTTATCCTTGACGAGCCTACGGTAGGTCTTGACCCGTCACAGATCAGAGAGTTCCGCACGCTTATAAAGGGACTGGGCAAAAAGCATACTGTCATCTTTTCCTCTCACATACTCTCCGAGGTCCAGGCGATCTGTGACCGCATCGTTGTTATCAACAACGGAGAAGTAGTTGCAGATGCTAAGACCGATGAGCTGTCGTCCGCCATCACCTCCGGAGGCAATCTTGCAGTTGAGATCGAGGGAAATGTTTCCTCAGTTGTTTCCGCACTCAAGGGAATAACGGGTATCCAAAAGATTTCGGTTAACAGAAAAACAGCCGAGGACAGGTGTCTGTACAATATCGAGCATAAAAAGGATATCGACATACGCAGGGCGGTCTTTGCCGTGCTTGCCAAAAATAATATGCCCATCTTCTCAATGAATGAGGGCGGAATGAGCCTTGAAGAAGCATATCTGAAGCTCACCTCAAAATCTACGGCAAAGGGAGGCAAAAAGTAATGACAGCTATTCTCAAAAAAGAGCTTGGCTCTTTCTTCACCTCTGCCGTTGGCTATGTTGTTATGGCAGTGTACTTTTTCTTCGGCGGTTTGTTTTTCTATTACTACTGCCTGTTGAACGCAAGCAAGGATATGGCAACGCTGTTTTCCAATATGTTTATGATAACGGTGCTGATCATACCCATCATCACAATGAAAAGTCTTTCGGAAGAAAAAAAGCAGAGAACAGATCAGGCACTGCTCACCTCTCCGCTGGGACTGGGAGAAATAGTCATCGGCAAGTTCCTGGGTTCTCTTCTGATGTTCGTCTGCTGTCTGGTGATCTACCTGCTGTTTGCAGTAACACTCTGCTTCTTCCCCGACGGTGCCCCCGACTGGTCGGTATTCATCGGCAACCTTGCCGGCACTATCCTCTTTGGTGCGGCTATGATATCCATTGATATATTTATCTCCTCACTCACCGAGAGTATGATAATCTCCGCAATCGTGGGTATGTGTGCAGGACTTGCCATATTCTTTATCGACACGATCGCAAACCTCGTTTCCATTGACTGGATCTCAACCGCAATAACAAGCATTTCATTTGTAAAGCATTACGAAACCTACACATCGGGTATTTTCAGCCTTTCCGATACGGTGTTCTTCCTTTCGGTAGTTGCACTGTTCAACTTCCTTACGCTGAGAGTTCTTGAGAAAAGACGCTGGAGTTAAGGAGGTATAAAAATGTCAGAAGATATAAACAAGGAGCTTCTTGAAGAAGCAACAGAAGAAATAACAGAAGAAGTCGCAGAAACATCGGAAACCGCCTCCGAGGAGGTCACCCCGTCAAAGACCGAGGCTGAAGGCTCATCAAAGGAATCGGGCATATCGAGGCTTCTCCACTCACGCAAATTTGCCAGAGGCTGGCTGTTCGCCGCCGTGATAGCGGTATTCCTCGCCTGTGTTGTTGCGGTGAATATAATCGCCAACGTATTGCAGGACAGATTCCCCTCACTTGCCTTTGATATAACAAGCTCAAATATGTTCCAACTCCAGCCCGAAACAGAGAAATTCATCAAGAGCGTTGACAAAAAAGTCACCATGTACCTGCTCACCAACGAGGACTCGTTTACCTCCTATGACAATTACTACGGCGTGGCTTACTTTACACAGGCAAATCAGTTTTTCAAGGAAATAGCCGCACTCAACGGCGACATCACCTTCAAGTACAAGGACGTTTCCTCAGACCCCAGCTTTGCCAACAAGTATGCAAAGTTAGATCTCACCAACACGGGTGCATCAAAGGTTATGATAATAGACGCCGGCGATGACCGCTACACGGGACTTGCATTATCCGACCTGTTTGAATTTGAATACAACCAGGACTATGCAAACTACACCATAGGCTCAAGCAAGGTCGAACAGGCAGTCTGCACCGCCATTCTGTCCGTAACAAAGGACGCTGCCGCCAAAGCCTGCTTTATCACCTCATCGGGCATACCGTCCGAAGAAAACGGCAACAACGGCAAGACCACCTACTCACCGCTTAAAAAGATACTTGAAAATCAAGCCTACGAGATCACCGAGGTTGACCTTGACACCAACTCCGAGATCGAATCAGACACAGACATAGTGTTCTTTGTAGGACCGTCAAGGGATATTTCCACCGAGGCTCTGAGCAAGGTCCAGGACTTCCTCGACAGTGCAAAAAAGACAGACAAGACCTTTGTATACATTCCCAATCCTTATGCAATTGAGGGCGGTACACCGAATCTCGATTCCTTCCTTGATGAAAACGGTATGAGCATTTCCGAGGCTTGGATATTTGAGCAGGACAACAGCTATCTCACCTCAATGTACCCCAACGATCACGATATTTC
>CACYCD010000038.1 GCA_902772755.1 uncultured Ruminococcus sp. | reverse complement strand
GTATCGTTGATACTCTTTATCCTGCTCTGTATTTCTCTTGTGTTTGCCATATACTGACCTTCTTAGAAAGTTGCTTTAAACTCCTTGGTGTAGGAGATGATCTTTTCCTTGAGTTCATCGGTAAGTACGGTTTTTTCCTCTATTTCTTCACCGATCTCGGGGTGCTGTACGTCAAAGTATTCCAGGAGCTTCTTCTGAAATTCCTTGATCTTCTTGACGTTGATATCCGACATCAGCCTGTTTTCGGCTGCAATGAGTGAAATTACCTGCTCGTGCAGTGAAAGCGGATTGCACAACGGCTGTTTGAGCATCTCCATCAGGCTTTTGCCGAAGGCGAGCTGCTGCATCGTGTCGGGGTCGAGGTCTGACGAAAACTGCGTGAATACCTCCATCTCCCTGTACTGTGCAAGGTCGATACGGATAGAGCCGGCTGCTTTTTTCATAGCCTTTGTCTGAGCTGCACCGCCCACACGAGAAACCGACAGTCCGACATTGACCGCAGGACGCATACCCGAGTTGAACAGGTCGCTCTCCAAAAAGATCTGACCGTCCGTGATGGAAATTACATTTGTCGGAATGTATGCGGACACATCGCCTGCCTGTGTTTCTATTATCGGCAGTGCGGTGATCGAGCCTCCGCCCAGTCTGTCAGACAGTCTTGCGGAACGCTCCAGCAGTCTTGAATGGAGATAGAATACATCTCCCGGATAGGCTTCACGTCCCGGCGAACGCTCCAACAGCAGTGACAAGGCTCTGTAAGCCACTGCGTGCTTGCTGAGGTCATCATATACTATGAGGACATCTCTGCCCTTGTACATAAAATACTCAGCTAAGGAAGTACCCGAATAGGGTGCTATATACTGAATGGGTGCCGGGTCGGAGGCTGTTGCCGAAACAACTATCGAATAATCCATAGCACCGTGAACCTTGAGCGTATTTACCACTCTTGCCACGGTCGAAGCCTTCTGACCCACGGCAACATATACACAGATAACATCATTGTTCTTTTGATTGAGGATAGCGTCAATTGCAATAGAGGTCTTGCCCGTCTGCCTGTCGCCGATGATAAGCTCACGCTGACCTCTGCCGATGGGGAACATCGAGTCAATGGACAAAATACCCGTAGCCATAGGCTTGTTTACGGATTTTCTGTCGATGATCGAGGGGGCAGGGCATTCTATCGGGCGGTAGTCGTCCTCCGCTATCTCGCCCATACCGTCTATCGGTGCACCCAGAGCATTTATAACTCTGCCCAGGAATTTTTCTCCCACAGGCACACCTGCACGCTTGTGAGTTCTTGTGACCTTGGTACCCTCTTTTATGCCCTTTTCACTGCTGAAAAGGATAATACCTATCTCATTGGCACGGATATCCTGCACCATACCCTTGGCACCGTTTTCAAATACCACGATCTCACCGTACATGGCACTCTCTATGCCGTATATCCTTGCGATACCGTCACCTATGGATATGACCTCGCCTGTTTCTTTTTCGCTTTCGTCAAAGACGAAATTATGTATCTCACTTTTAAGAATGGAAATGATCTCGTCCGATCTGATAACTCCCATTTGGATTTACCTCCGTACCAATCTTTGTCTCAGAGCGTCAAGCCTGCCCTTGTAGCTTCTGTCATATTCCAGATCACCGATCTTCAGCACAAAGCCACCTTCAAGCTCCGGCTTTTCAATGAGCTTCAGGTTCACGGTATGAACGCCTGTTTTGTTCTTGACAAAGCTCTTAATTCCTTCCTGCTGTTCATCAGTCGGCATAACCGTATAGAACAGCTCTGCCTCTGCAATGCCGTCACCTGATACCCTGTATCGCTTGTACTCGGCAAACATACTTTTCAGCTCGGAAGCTTTTTCGTTTTTGCATACTACTTTTATAAACGTTTTTATGTCATCGTCAAATATCTTGTCAATGACCTCACATTTTTCCTGATAAGAAACAACAGGACTGTCAAGCACCCGTGCAAGCTCGGGGCTGTTTTCAAGTGCCTGTTCCGCATTTAAAACAGACTCCTCACTCACGCCAAGCTGTCTGCCGTCTGATTCGGTCACAGCTTCTGCGTCAGATTTTTTTTTTTGAGTATCTGCATTGACTTCCTTCAAAAATTCGTCATATTCGGCAGTACCGCTTTCTGCCGAGTTTCCCTTGATGACCTTTTCGGCAGCTTCCATGGCAAGCGAAGCTATGTCGCTTTCAAGACGTGACATAGTCTGATCGTACTCCTGCTGTGCGGTTTTTTGAGCATTTGCAACGATCTGCTTTGCCTCCTCCGAAGCGGAGCTGATGATCTTTTCCTTCTGACGCTCGGCTTTTTTGTGTGCCTTCTGAGTGATCTCCTCCGCATCAGCCTCAGCGTGCCTGAGATTTTCCTCATACTCGTTTTTGAGCTGTTCTGCCTCCTCCTTCGATTTGGCAGCTACGTCAAAATCAGCCTGCACCATCTGCTGACGGGCGTCTATGATCTTCTTTATCGGCTTTAAGAGGAATTTTTTGATCAGCAGATAAAAGATAAGCAAATTTATAACGGTAAATAATATATCCCAAAATTCAATTTTCAGCACGTTAATATCCTCCTTACATCAGTAAAATTTCCAGCAGACCTATTACAAAGCCATAGATCGCAGTTGCCTCTGCCAAGGCACAGCCGAGGAGCAGCAGCTTTGAAATTTTACCGTCCGCCTGTGGCTGTCTTGCCACTGACGTACAAGATTTTGCCGAGCCTGCACCGATGCCGAAGCCTGCACCCAAGCCGGTGACAACAGCTATGCCTGCACCGATAGCCACGGTCGCATTGGCTTTGTTGGGATCCAACAGCAGAAGCACCAGCAAGCCGACTACAAAGCCGTAGATAGCAGTAGCTTCCGACAGAGCCGAACCCAGCAAAAGAAGCTTTGATATCTTACTGTCTGACTTGGGATTGTGTGCCACTGCTGCACAGGCGTTTGATGTGGCATAGCCTATTCCCACACCTGCTCCCAGACCTGCAAATACCGCAAGTCCCGAGCCAAAGGAAAGTATAGCGGAATGTTCACCCGATGCAAGCAGGAGGATAACGAGCAGACCCACAACAAAGCCGTAGATCGCAGTTGCCTCTGCAAGTGCAGAGCCAAGCAGCAGGAGCTTTGAGATCTTGCCGTCCGCCTCGGGTACTCTGCCGACTGCCTCGCAGGATCTTGCAGTGGCAAGACCTATGCCGAAGCCGGCACCTATGCCCGTCAGCACGGCGATACCCGCACCGAAGGCAGTTTCATAAACTGCTTTTGAATTTCCGCCCATAAGCAGGATTATCAGCAGACCTACCACGAAGCCGTAGATAGCCGTAGCCTCCGAGAGAGCCGAACCCAAAAGCAGGAGCTTGGAAATTTTTCCGTCCGTTTCGGGAGCTTTTGCAACGGAGTCACAGGCTTTCGAGGTGGCAAAGCCTATTCCGAAGCCGGCACCTATGCCTGTCAGTACGGACACGCCAGCACCGACTGCAACGGTGGCAACGGCTGTTTTCACGTCCAGCAAAAGAATTATGAGCAGGGCGACTACAAAGCCGTAGATGGCAGTAGCCTCCGAGAGGGCAGAACCCAGAAGCAGGAGCTTTGAGATCTTGCTGTCCGCCTCGGGAGCATACGCCACTGCAAGACAGGCGTTCTTTGTGGCATATCCTATGCCCAGACCTGCACCCATTCCCGACAGCACGGCGATTCCTCCGCCGAGTGCGAGGGTGTAGGAGTATTCTCCGCTGCCCACAAGAAGTATGATGAGCAGACCTATAACAAAACCATATATTGCAGTTGCCTCCGCAAGAGCCGAGCCGAGCAGAAGGACCTTAGAGATCTTGCCGTCCGCCTCCGGAGATTTTGCCACGGACTCACAGGCACCGGCAGTAGCCATACCTATGCCTATGCCTCCGCCCATACCTGTAAACACCGCTGCACCTGCACCCAGGGCAACTACCGCAGTATCGCCGCTGTCGCCCAGCAACAGTATGATCAACAGACCTATTACAAAGCCGTAGATAGCGGTCGCCTCCGACAGGGCGGAGCCTAACAGAAGGACTTTTGAAATTTTGCTGTCCGCCTCCGGATTTTTGGCTGCAAACTCACAGGCTTTGCCCGTAGCCGTGCCAATTCCTATGCCGGCACCTGCACCTGTGAACACTGCCACACCTGCACCGATAGCCATAATAGCAGGGCTTGCACCGGGCTTGACCAGGATTATGAGCAGAAGTCCCACAACAAAGCCGTAGATGGCGGTAGCCTCCGAAAGAGCCGAACCAAGAAGCAGCAGCTTTGAAACCTTGCCGTCCGCCTCGGGCTGTCTTGCCACTGCAGCAGATGCTTTAGCCGTTGCAAGACCTATGCCTACACCGGCACCGATTCCCGACAAAACGGCTATACCTGCACCGATAGCAAGTAAAGTCAACATAAATACACTCCCTTTCAGGTGGATCCGGAAATATAGATCCGCCTAATCCTCCAAGCCTTCCTTGATAAACAGGGAGGTGAGGAACACAAATACATAAGCCTGGATAAGTCCGTCAAAAAAGTCAAAGTACAGACTGAATGCCACGGGTACGATCACCGGAACAACGCATTCAAGCAGCGTCATTACAACGAATGCACCCAGCACATTACCGAAAAGTCGCATACACAGCGACAGCGGTCGGATCCCCAATTCAAGGATATTGAACGGGAGCATTACGGGAGTGGGTTCAAGAAAGCCCTTGAGGAATTTTTTCGGCTTCTTTTTGTAAAGAGTCGCACCCTCTATGAGGACTATGCTCATCAAAGCAAGTGCTATTGTGATGTTCAGATCCTTTGTAGGCGACTTAAAGCCGAATACACCTATGATATTGCTGAAGCGTATGTAGATCAGCACGGATATCAGGTAGGGAACGTAACGGCTTCCCTCCTTGCCGACCATTCCGCCGACAAACTTGTAAAGCCAGTCCACACAAAATTCCAGCAACAGCTGTTTCCTCCCCGGGTTTTCAACCTTTAGATTCCTTACGAGTATCAGACATAAAAGCAAAAAAACACCCATTATGATCCACGTGACCACTACGGATTCATAAATCGGTATTCCGCCGAATATGGGAATATTGAAAACTTCCACACATTCCATTTCTTCCTGTATGACGTTAGCGATATCTCCCATTATGCCGCCTCCTTTGACAGTAATTATTTCAAGCTTTATTATCTCTCTTTTCAAGCGGTTTGTCAAGTATATCTTTAGTATTTTATAAAACAACTCCAAGCGTAAAGCCCACTGCCGTTAAACAGTGAGCTTTTTTCATCAATCAATACTTCCTTTTTCAAAATCAAGGACAATTTTTTTACATTCCGGATAGAACCGCCTCAGCTTTACGCCTGCGGATTCGAGCATACGCTTTGACGCAAGCGTAGCGTCAGTGTTGCTGTATTTGTCATTTAGATAGATTACCTCTTTAATGCCCGACTGGATTATCGCTTTGGCACACTCATTGCACGGGAACAGGGCAACATATATCCTTGTGCCTATCAGTGACTTGCCGTGTGCATTCAAAATAGCATTCAGCTCTGCGTGGACAACATAGGGATATTTTGTCTTGTTCGGTTCACCCTCTCTGTCCCACGGATATTCGTCATCAGAGCAGCCACAGGGAAATCCGTTGTAGCCGGTGGAGATTATCACATTTTTGCCGTAGGCACTGTCCTCACCGCTGACTATGCACGCCCCCACTTGGGTGTTGGGGTCCTTACTGCGTTGAGCCGCCAGCAGTGACACGCCCATAAAATACTCGTCCCAGCTTATATAATCACTGCGTTTCATATTTCACCAAGGGTCACTCATAGTTTCTGAACAGGCTGATGACCGTGCCGAGGATCTCCACCTCATCAACGATGATAGGCTCAAACTCATCATTCTCGGGCTGGAGGCGGTAATGACCGTTTTCCTTATAAAAACGCTTGCAGGTGGCTTCATCTTCTACCATTGCGATCACTATGCTTCCGTTTTCCGCCACGGGAGTTTTGTTGACGATCACGATATCTCCGTCATAGATGCCTGCATTGAGCATTGACTCCCCATCGATCCTCAGAGCAAAGAGGTTCCTGCCCCTGCTAAAGCTCTCCTTAATGGGGATATAGCCCTCGATATCCTCCACAGCCAGCACAGGCATACCTGCGGTGACTCTTCCGAGAATAGGCACCTGATTGACCTTGTCCTCGCCTACCACCTTGATAAGACGGGCACCCTTGTCACGCTCTATCAAGCCCTTCCTCTCCAAGGCACTGAGGTGGTGGTGTGCCGTTGAGGGGGATTTCAGTCCTGTTTCATCACAAATTTCTCTTATTGACGGGCTTCTGCCTTCGTTATGACATTTTTTGATAAAATCAAATATCTGCTGCTGTCTTTCTGAAAGAATTGACATAATTATCACCTTTTTCTATTGTTAAGAGATGTATTTCCGCTGATATTATTATAACACATCTTTCGCAAAAAATCAAACATTTGTTTGCGATTTTTTAAAAAATTTATTCGGCATTTCTTACAAATATTCATAAACTTATTTATAGATATTCAATAGATATTATTTTCCCTGTTGACATTAGATGTTATTATGTTATTATATTTATATTATATTCTTTTCGGAGGTTGGTTTATGAACACCTTTCTGGCACATTTGATCGTATCTGTTTCCCTGTTATTAGTTGTCAGCCTTTTGACAGTGGGGGCTTGTCTTGCCCTGCACACAATCTCAAAATCGGGCGAATATAGGCCCGAGCCACCCAAGGAGAAGGAACCCGATAAACCCGTTTCCGAGGTAGAAGACCTTGACATAGGCAGGGTTTTCCGTCACGTAAAAAAGAACACGATCATCAAATAATTCGATATTGAAAAACAGCTCAGGAGTACGCCTCTGAGCTGTTTTGTTTATCATTCTTCAAATAGCGGAGTTGAAAAATATCTTTCCGCTGTGTCGGGCAGGACTGTCACCACAGTTTTGCCCTTGCCCAGCTTTTTGGCTAGCTTCATAGCGGCTGCCACATTTGTTCCGGCTGAGATACCGCACATCAGACCCTCCTCACGTGCAAGCCGTTTTGCAGTGTGAAGAGCTTCTTCATCTGTCACCACATATATCTCGTCATAGATTTCGGTGTTGAGGATATCGGGGATTATACCGTCACCTATGCCCATCTGCAAATGAGTGCCTATTGTACCGCCTGCGAGGATAGCTGCATTCTCAGGCTCGACCGCCCAGATCTCTATGTCCGGATACTGAGCCTTCAACACCTCACCTATGCCCGTGATAGTTCCTCCCGTGCCTATGCCCGAGCAAAATCCGTCTATCGGCTCCGCACACTGCTGCATAATTTCAAGTGCAGTGTATTTTTTGTGTGCCTTGACATTGTTTATGTTTGCAAACTGCTGCGGCACAAAGACCCTGCTGTTTTTTTCCTTCATTTTTAGGGCGGTTTTCAAACACTCGTCAATACACGCACCTATATCGCCCGAATCGTGGATCAGCTTTACCTCTGCACCGTAGTGTCTTATGAGCTTTCTGCGTTCCTCGCTTACGGAATCGGGCATAATGATTATTGTGCGGTAGCCCTTGACTGCCCCCACAAGTGCAAGCCCTATTCCCTGATTTCCGCTGGTGGGCTCTACGATAATGCTGTCCTTGTTGATAAGTCCTTCTTTTTCAGCCTGCTCTATCATATTCAGTGCAGTGCGTGTTTTTATTGAACCGCCGACATTGAGTGCTTCAAATTTCACAAGGATATTTGCACTGTCACTGTCAACCATTTTGTTAAGCCTGATAAGCGGAGTCTGTCCCACAGCCTCCAAAACATTGTTATAGACCATCTCTTAAACCATCTTTTCTCTTATTCTTCGATCAACGACAAAAATTTTTCATATATATCTGGACGCTTGCGTTTTATCGAATAGGGCATTCCGCTGCTGTTGACAAAGCAGTGCGAGGAATTTCCCGTGCAAGCGAGGGTATCGTCCCGTGTAAATCGTATCTCATATTCAAAGTGCATAACAGTACCGTTAAACTCTGTCATACGTGTAAGCACCTTGAACTCGTCTCCCAGCCTGAGAGAACGGCGATACTTTGCGTAGACATCGACAACGGGGATTATCACATTTTCTTCTTCCATCTTGGCACAGTCAAAGCCGATCTGCTCCATAGCCGCAAGACGGGCTTCTTCAAAATACCTTATGTAGTTTGAGTGGTGGATAATTCCCATACGGTCGGTTTCATAGTAATAGGTTTTGCGGATATACGGCTCTATCTTCATACCGACCTCAACCGCTGTAGCGTCCTACGATAACACTGCTGTTCTGACCGCCGAAGCCGAGGGAATTGCTCATGGCATAATTTACCACTCCCTCTTTTGGTGCGTCCTTCACGAGGTTGAGATCTATTTCCTCGTCAACATCTTTCAGATTGAGTGTGTATGGTATTACACCCTCTATGATAGTTTTTATACAGGTTATGGTTTCGGTAACACCGCCTGCACCCATCATATGACCCGTTGCACCCTTTGTGGAAGAAACGTAGGGTCTGTGACTGCCGAATACGCTGTTTATGGCTATGCTCTCAACAACGTCTCCCTTCCTTGTGGCAGTTCCGTGGGCGTTGATGTAGCCGATATCCTCGGGTGAAATCCCTGCCTCCTCTATTGCGAGCTTCATTGCCCTGATCGCTCCGTCTCCCTCGGGGTGAGGTGCCGTGATGTGGTGAGCGTCTCCGGTATTTCCGCAGCCCATCAGCTCACAGATAATATTTGCACCTCTAGCGAGTGCATGCTCCTCGGTTTCGAGAATTATAGCTCCGCCTCCCTCACCGATAACAAAGCCGTCTCTTGAAGCGTCAAACGGACGTGAAGCAGATTCGGGATTTGCGTTGTTGCGTGAGAGAGCTTTTGCATTAGCCAAGGAATAGATGACCAGCGGACAGAGAACACTTTCCGCACCTACCGCTATGATGGAGTCAGCCTTGCCTGCCTGCAGAAGCATAGCCGCCGTGAAGATCGCATCTCCGCCGGAGGAACAGGCAGTATTCACCGTGAGTGCAGGACCCTGGATATTGTGCATAATTGCAATGTGAGTAGCTGCCACATTTCCCAGAATTTTGGGAATGAAACGGGGACCCACCTTTTTGTGAGAAATACCCGACAGTGCCTCCTGAGTGTAGGCGGTCGTAGCCACACCGTTCAGGGCAGTACCCATAACTATGCCTGTGCGAGTAGGCTCGATTTCGAGTCCGCTCATTTTCAAGGCTTCCTCGGCTGCAATATAAGCATACTGCATAAACGGGTCAGTCTGTCTTAAAATCTGCTTTGGTATATACTGTGCCGGGTCAAAATCCCTTATCTGACCGGCAAACTGCACGGCAAGCTCCGAGGGGTCGAATGCAGTGATGCTGCAAGTACCGCTCTTTCCGCCGAGAAGATTTTTCCAATATTCATCAACACCAACGCCGATAGGGGTGATCGCACCCATACCGGTAACAACGATTTTTTTCATTTTAAAAGTCCTTTCGGTATAAATATATATAATTATACCAAATTTCAGAATTATTATCAATATCGCAAAACAAGGAGATTATTTTTATTTTACATAAACTTATGCAGTTTGTGCATTAAAGGAATAATGCTTCTTATATTATAATGTATAATAACAGCGGTGATGTGTATGGAACTGAATTTTATAAAATACTTTGTCAGCGTGGCACAGTATCTCAATTTTTCGGAAGCGGCACGCAGAAACTATGTGTCGCAAAGCACGGTATCAAGGGGTATCAAGGAGCTTGAAAAAGAGCTTGGCACAAAGCTGTTTTCAAGGACAAAGCGTGATGTCGTGCTGACCACGGAGGGCAAAGCACTGCTCCCCTATGCGGTGGATATTGTCGAGCGTATGGACAGTGCCAACTTTTTGATAGAAAAGCTACGCCGAGGTGTGGACGGAAAAATCACCCTCGGCTATGACGAAACAATAGGAACAGCAATTTCACGCTACATCAAAGCCTTTGCCGTGAAATATCCCGAGATCAGCATCGACATCAAAAAAATCAAGACCAGCGATGAGATACTCGGCTTGGATAACGGGGATATAGATGTGGTGTTTCTGCCGGCAGACCTGCTCCCCGATTCGGGAGAAATAGAGCAGAGGCATATTTTTGACGACAGTCTTTGCGTTATATGTGAAAAAGGCTTGATAAAAGAACGGGCTGTCAACCCTGAAATTTTTCACGAACAGGGTATCGTCCTTCTCTCCGAGGGGGAAAGCCCGATATTATATATGGAAATATTCGACCTGCTGCGAACATACAACATCGTGCCGGGTGTTATAAACAGGTTTGAGAGCATCACCTCACTGATAATTGCCGTATGTGCCGGACTGGGTGTGTCTATCCTGCCTGCCTCACTGTGCAGCTCGTTAAAAAGCTCAGGCTTCGACATTCACCCTATCAGCGGAATAGAAACCGGCATCAGCTACGTTATGG
The DNA here is from genome assembly GCA_902772755.1 of uncultured Ruminococcus sp. Classification (GTDB taxonomy): domain Bacteria; phylum Bacillota; class Clostridia; order Oscillospirales; family Acutalibacteraceae; genus Ruminococcoides. Next base: position 818 of record CACYCD010000038.1, on the reverse strand, counting down.
CGTGGAACAAAACCATAAGCAACCCGGGAACAAAGCTTTTTATAAAGGAGATGCAGACCGTCTAGCCGAAACTTATTCTTTTTATCGTTATGTGATTGACATATTTTGCATTTATATGTTATAATAAGAGAGGTATTATTTTAGCTTGTCGAATATTTTTACTTTGATGGCTATATTAAATTTTTGTGAGGTAGGAAATGAGTAAGGCTGCAAGAGAATTGATAAAAGCAGGCGTTTATGAGCTTGTAAAAGAAGGGGGCTTCGGCTTACTTTCAACTCAGAGGATCGCAGAAAAGTCAAATATGACAAAGGGAAATCTGTACAACTATTTTCCGGATAAAGATCAGATCGTGCTGGAAGCCTATGACGACATCGAACAGGGCTTGCAGGAGATGATCAACGGATTTGAGCATAACAGTGAGCTTTCCGACAAAGAAAATCTAAAACTACTTTGGAACAGATTTTACAGCTATTTTGAGGCATTCCCCGACAGGGCGGTTTTCTATGTGATTTTCAGGAGCCTGCCGTTATATCTTGATATGGCAAAGGATAACAAATTCGGCTTCAGCGGAGTTTTTGACAAGAGCATATCACCCTATATAAAAGCAGATGACATCTACAAGTCTGCGATCTGTGATATCGTCCTGCACAACACCGTCCGACTGCTGGAGGCTGCCATCGCCGGCAACAGAAGCAAATTCGATGCCGATTATATTTTTGAAACAGTGTTCAGAGGTATATGCTGATACAAACTCACCTGCTCCGGCAGGTGGGTTTTTGCTTTGAAATAAATTTGGCTGTGAAGAGCCGAAGCCAGT
>CACYCD010000037.1 GCA_902772755.1 uncultured Ruminococcus sp. | reverse complement strand
ATCACCCTTGGAGAGGGTGTCAAGATCATAGGTGAGTATGCCTTTTACAATAATGATAAGGTTGAAGAAGTTGTACTGCCCGATTCAGTGACAAAGGTTGATAACAATGCTTTTGAAAATATGAGTGCTTTGACAACCCTGACCATAGGCAAGTCGGTTACATCATTCCCTGTTTCCGCAATTAGCGATTGTAACGAATTAGCAAAAATAAATGTTTCAAATGAAAATGAGACTTACAAGAGCATTGACAATGTAGTTCTTTCAAAGGACGGAACAAGTATTTATATCTTCCCAAAAGCCTATTCCGGAGAATACACTATCCCGGATACTGTAAAGAGTATTGCAAATAAATGTTTTGTAAACTGCAAAAACCTTACAGGCATTAAAATAGGCAAGGGTGTAAACAAGATATCGGACGGTGCCTTCAACGGATGTACTGCACTCACTACCCTTGATGTCGGTGAAGGTGTCACTGAGATCGGCAGCAATGCATTCAATAACTGTAAGGCTCTCAAATCCACAAACATCGGTAAAAATACACAGACCATCGGTAATTCTGCCTTCTATGCTTGTGAAGAGCTTGAAACCGTAGTATTCGGAGAAAATCTCAAGAAAATCGGTGATTATGCTTTCGCCTATAACTATAAGCTTACAGAGATCGAGCTTCCCGATACAGTTGAGACGATCGGGGACAGAGCGTTTTCATACGACAGCTCCGTAAAATCCATCTATCTGGGCACTTCCCTGAAAGAAATATATTCATACGCATTCATCAATCTGGAACATATTACAAGCGTGAGTATTCCCGATACAATAAAAACTATCGGATACTGTGTTTTCTATGGCTGTAAGGAATTGGATACTGTTTATATCTATGGTGAAGATGCCGAGATAGATTCCAACGCTTTCAATTATGCAAGCAAGCTTTCAACTATCTATGTTCCCGAAAACACCGCTACACATACTGCTGTCAGCAAGCTTTCAAACATAGATCAAATCACGGTAAAATTCCTCGCACTCAAATTCTATGTAACAAAGCTCAGAAATACGGCACTGTCCAGTCAGTCTGCAACAATAAGCTGGAGCAAGCCCGATGGTTATGACGATGTTGCAAAATACATAGTTTACCGCAACAATGCCAAGATAGGAGAAACAGACAAAACCTCATACAGCGATGACAAGCTGACAGAGGGCAAGACCTACACCTATGCGGTTTCAGTCGTGAATGACGAGGGAGTAGAGTCGGAAAAGAAGGAAATTGAGGTTACTCCCTCAGCTGCAGTGATAGCCTCCGTGAACACGCCGTATACAGACAATATTGTCGGCGGTGTGAAGCCCGTAAAGATCACGGCTACTCTTGATAATTCAAAATTCAATGCCAGCGGTACTGCTGAATTTTCTTATTCTAATGACGGTACAAGCTTTGAGGTCATTCCCGACGCCACACTGATGGGCGATCAGAAAACCTACTATACCTACTTGGATCTCAAATCGTTGAAGTCAGGAAAATACACACTCAGGTTTGAGTTTACGGATAAGGACGGTGCAAAGTCACATCTTGATACAGAGGTGACAGTAGACAGAACCGCACCTGAAAAGATCAACAACTTTGTTGTACAAGGCAAGGAAGAAGCTATTGTGATGTCTTGGGATCTGGCAGCGGAGATAGACACCAACACCTACAGGATCTACCGCAAATCCGACCTCGATGATGAATTCCGCCTTATCACAGAGATCAGAAACAGAGAGACCCTCTATTACTCCGAAAAAAAAAAAAAAAAAGGTATACTATATATTTACTATGTGGTCGGTGTTGACAAATTCAATCAGGAGAGTATCGACTACACCCCCGTTCCTGCCGGAGTTATTGATGATGTCGTAGCACCGCAGGTAACAAAGCTTACGCCTGCTATCAATTCCACGATATACGGAACTTACAGATTTGGCGTAACAGCCAAGGATAATGTCGGTGTGACAAAAATTGAACTCTATTTCTCAACCGACAGAGAAAACTGGACTCTGCTCGACACAGCCTCGGGAGCTAACTTCTCAAAGGATATAGATACCACGGTTATGCCTGACGGCTTGGTTTACGTAAAAGCTATTGCTTACGATGTTGCCGACAACGCAAGCAACTCAACCCCTGTTTATGCCTATAAGGTTGACAATTCGGGTCCTGCACAGGTAACGGGTGTTGCCTGCATCAGTTCGCTTTCAACTATTGTCACCCTCTCATGGGATAAAATAGAGGACGATGCACTCTATTATTTCCAAGTTGAGCAGAAAAAAGAGGACGGCAAATTTGAAGAGGTCGCTCGTGAGTACTCCACCTTGGGTGCTAATATAAGAAATCTTACCCCCGACACCGAATATAACTTCCGTGTTGTGGCTTATGACAGATACAGGAACAGAGGTACTGAGTCGGAAGAGATAACCGTGACTACCTCCAATGATACGATCGCTCCCTCTGTAACCTCGATCTCACCCGGTGCAGGCTATTTCAATAAAGATATTGACGTGACCCTCACCGCTCAGGACGACGACAAGGTCGATTCTATGGATATCCAGATCTCCACAGACGGAGAAAACTGGAAAACTGTAAAATCAGAAAAAGCAGAAACACCTTCTTATATCGTTAAATTCAACTACACGATCAAGCTTGAAGATTTTGGTGAAAAGACTGTATATGTCCGTGGACTTGCCACCGATGTAATGGGCAACAAGATGGAGTCTGAGGAAGCCTCCTATACTCAGTACATATTTGACACCACTGCACCTAAAGCACCTGAAAATGTGAAAGCTGAATCCGAGGAAACCTCTATACATATTATTTGGGACGCTTCCCAAGAGGATGACCTGTACTGCTACAAGCTCTCAAGGGCAGAAGTCGAGGACGGAGATTTTGAAGTAATCGCAGGAAGTCTGGGAACTGTTGACTACTATGATCAGAGAGTAAATCAGTTCAAAAAGTATTTCTACAAGGTTCAGGCAGTAGATCAGGCAGGCAATGTCAGTGAGTTTTCTGCAACTGTTTCGGCTTCAATGAAGGATGATGAAACAAATCCCGAGATACTTGCACTTTCAATTCAGGACGGAGATGTTTTAGGTCCCGATAATGCCGAGGTTTTTGTGACAGCCTCCGACAATATCAAGCTTAATTCCGTAACAGGAAAATACAGCAGGGAAGAAGCTCCCGACAAATTCATACCCTTCCTTGAAGAGGATAACCTCAATATCTTAGGAACTACAGTATCGGCAGATCTTCCTGTCAAGGATTTCAAGAACGGTGAAAAAATCAAGCTTCAGATAAGCTGTAAGGATACGACCGGCAATGAGTCCGAGGTAACGGAGCTAACCGT
>CACYCD010000036.1 GCA_902772755.1 uncultured Ruminococcus sp. | reverse complement strand
TAATAAGTGCAACCGTTTTGATGTCAAATTTTTGTTTGCTGTTCTTTTTATTGTTTTTGTTGTTTTTCATTCCATATTCCTTTCGGCATCCGCTTTCTTTTCAAGCTGGGACAGTACAGCAGATCTTTTCATCATTTTTCCGTTATGGAAAATATATTCTTCTTTGCTCTGTCTGAGCTTTTCAATATCAAGACCTTCAAGCTCGTTTTCACGGCTCTGCCTGAGCTTTGCCAAGCGTTCCTCGGCATTTTTTGTGCTGTGTACCTTATCTCCCTCGCCCGAAAGCAGGAGAACCATATTTCTGTTCACGAGATAGGTTGAAGCATAGGTGCAGGACGCAGGATAGATCAGCAGGAACACAAGCAGTGCAAAGCCGAGTGACAGCCACTTGATACCGCCGAGTATCATAACGGGTGTAGTGCAGACGGCAGTCAAAATCAAAATTGCAAATAAAGCGGCAAGGTTTACCTTAATCTCGCCAATAGCCATCAGCACACTGTTTTTATATATATCCTTTACGGACAGGTCGTATGTCACTGTCATAAGCGGTATGTAAAAAAACATCATCAACACCACAAGGGCTATCAGCACTGCGGCAATAAGTAGGATGATCATAACACCGCCCATCACCATTGCAGAGCTGTAGTAAAAGCTGAATGTAAACGCACCTATCGCCACAAAAAGATACAAAAACAGACCGTGTATTATAAACTGTCTGAAATTATTCAGCACTGCATCGGCAAACAGCTTGAAAACCTCCGTGACGGTGTCACCTCTTGCTATATTGCGTGTGACCTTTATCACACCTGCATTGAGCGGATAACATATCAGTATACACATAGGTACAACAAACGCAGTTACAAGGCTGTCTGCATCTTTTGTGAGAAAATACAAAATTCCTCCCACCAGCACAAACGGCAGGGCAAAGAGGATATTTGTAAATATTATTTTAGTAAAATTTTTGAAATAAATCGAGATCAAATCTTCAAATGTTAATTTTTTTCTTTCCTGTGTCATTTAATGTTCCTTAATATGTTTTTGATAGTTCCTAAATACTGAATCTTGAAAACAGAGCTATAAACAGCACTGTATCAGTAAGTGACGATAAAAAGGTAAGCAGCAGATATGTACCTGCCTTTGAGGAGTATTCTTTTACATCAAAAATTTTTTCCTTTTTTCTTATCAAAAGGTCAAATACATCCACAGATGAATAAAATGCCTGTTCACTCAGCATCGCTATGGACGCAGAAAAAAGAAAAAAACCGGGTATAACAGTCAATATAAAAAATATGAAACCACGTACTCCGTATTGAGAACACAGCTCAACCAAGGTAAGACCTGTTCCAAAGCCTCTGAAAGCCGTCACAAACGGTATTATCACATTTCCCCACGGACAAAAGCCCAGCAAAAATATGACGATAAAAAACATAAACGCAGGAGAAAAGCTGCTGCAGAAAAAGGTTATAAGATCCTGCTGTGTCCTCTCCCGAAAATTTGTGATAAACAAAAAGTCAAAAGATAACCTAAAGTTCTCGTTAGTCTTTGCTCCTGCGTAAATTCCCGATATCATTCCAATCAAAATTGAAATGAGAAACATTGTAAAAATTCCATACCTCTTTATAAAATATGAAATCTCATTCTTCTTTAAATCAAATTGTTTCGGTGACTTGACCCTTAGCACTATCCCTTTCATATATACCTCCGCAAAGCTTTTACTTCTACAAAGATAATATGAAGGGAGGACTGATTTTATTACTACCTGCCCAGCTCCTCTGCCCTCTTTGTGCAGGAATCCATAGCAGCTTTTATTCCCTCATAGAATTTATATTCATTGAGAGTATTGAGTGCTGCAATCGTGGTACCTCCCGGGGAAGAAACCTTTTTTATCAGCGTGTCCGGATCATCACCGCTTTGAGTGAGCATAGCGGCACTGCCCTCCAGTGAAGCAGTGACAAGCTTTAGTGCAGCCTGTTCGTCAATTCCGCAATCCTTTGCATAGTCGATCATTGCTTTAGCAAATAGATAGATATAGGCAGGACTGCTTCCGTTTACCGCAATGACCTCATTCATATGAGCTTCCGACAAGATCTCAACTGTACCGTTGAGTGCGAACATATTCTTTACCGTATTGAAAGCATCGTCACTGATGTTATCAGACGGGCAAAGAGCCGTAGCACCCTTGCCAAGCAGGAGCGGAGTATTCGGCATAACCCTGACCATAGGACAATCACAGCCCAGCATTCGTCTGACATAAGAGATGGATATGCCTGCGGCTATTGATACAAAGACCTTCTGCTCGGAAACAGCCGGTCTGATGCTGCACAGAACCTCCTCATAATTCTGAGGCTTGACAGCCAAAACAATAATATCGCTTGCAGTCACGGTTTCGGAAGCTGAGGAACCGACAGTGACCCCTCGCTCCCTCATAGCCTCCAACTGTTTTGGGCTGATATCAAATACATTGATGTCAGCGGCAGGGATAACCTTGTTCCTCAGTAGACCGCTGATAATTGCAGTTGCCATATTGCCTGCACCGACAAAACCTATTTTGACTGTCATTTGTTTTACCTCCGTTTGCTGCATCCAAAACTGTAGTTTTTGTAGCAGTTATAATTATAGTTATACTTATTATTTACACCATCGTGAATATAATCGCCATGGAAGAATATATCCGCTTCATCGATTCTGCGATACAGCAAGCCGTTTATGCAGGCTCCGTCAGCGTGGTGATAAACAAAGAAGCTGCTTATGTAAGCATTCAATGAAACATTGCTCAAATCCCTTGTGCCGTCCTTGCCGGCGGTATTGATCAGCACCGAGCTCAGCTCAGATTCATTTCCAATGCGGTTTTTACCGAGATTGAACGAAAAACTGAGCAGTGAATCGAACTGATACTGATTGCACTTTATCCTGTTACTCTGCAAAAATTCGTTCAGGTTTTTTACAAAACCTCCGTTTTCAATCGAATCAACAAGATAGGCATACGCTTCGTTCTTTGTCATATTGTTATAGAAGCTCTCGCCTGCATAAACCACTCTGCCGTGACCCACTGTGAGATAGGGTGAGGACAGAAGCGGATCAAATATCGCTTCGGAAAGAAAGCCCTCGATCTCCGCAATAAAGGAGATGATCTTGTCGGTAGCGTGACGCTTTTCAAGGGTGGACTGATCAAGCTCTTCGGCTGATGTTATATATGCTTTTGCGTAACTGCCTGTGCTTTTGCTCCACTTGTCATTGTACTTTGAATATGCGATCACACTGTACTGACCTGCATCCTTAAGCTTTTGTGAACCCGTCCAGACAATAGTTTTGCCGTCGGTTGTCTTGGAATCCGCTTTAACAGTAAACTCATTGTCACCCTTCTTGATAACAAATTTTACATCTGTTCTCAGCGTATCGGTAATTGCGACAAAGCTCACCTTGGTATCCGGAGTAGATGAGTTCGGTATTGAATAGGCAAATCTTACGGCTTCTCTTCCCTTTACTTTTACAAGACAGGTAGCTTTTTCGCCATTGTAAGATGTTGCACTTATCACAGCCTCACCCTGCTTTTTGCAAAGCACAAGACCGTTATTCACCGTGGCAACGGACGAATCTGAGCTTGTCCAGTTTACTCCGTAGGTAGCAGATGTCAGGTAGATCGTTTTCCCCCTGCACTCCGTTATACTTTTGTTTGAAATATTTACATTTTGGTTGGAAGTATAAACGCTGACAGTGTATGATGCGGATTCTCCTCCTGATTTTGCGGTAATAACAGCATAACCGTTTGATTTGGCATATACCACACCGCAGGAATCAACTGTGGCAACAGAAGTATTTGAGGATTCGTATGTGAACTCCTTGGAGGTATCACCCTTCATTTTGTTCTGATAATAATTTCCTGCACTTACATAGGGATTAGCTTCGGTAAAAGAGAAGGATTTGGCAGCAGTTGAAACAGTAGCTGCGGAAGAAGTTGCCGAGGGTATCTTGTAAATAAACTTTGCATAGTTGCTGGAAATATAGCCTGTTTGTCCGCTGTACTTAACCTTGCCCCATTCGGTATTGGCATTTGATTTCAGAGTAAGGGTGGTATTTTGCGGAACAACAGTCAGCACGTTATAGCTTGTACCTGCACCTGAACGCAGATTTACCGTATCGTTTGTCTTGCACTTGGCGGATATCTTTGAGCCCTCACCCTTGGTGAGATATCTTGTAGGCAGATATCCTGCTGTACCCGACTTGTCCTTGACCTTTACCCAGTTTCCCGAGCTGTTTTTCACCACGTAAAATGTGGTATTCTTCTTGGCTGACTTTACTGCCTTGTAGGTACTGCCGGCACCCTTACGCAGGGTCAGCTTTTTTGTTGTAAGTACATTGTACTTGTTGCTGTAGGCTTTGTCAGATTTAGTGCTTGATGTCTCGGCAGCTTTTACGGAAGGTGTTTTTGAAGCACAGAAGCCAACACATTCAGCCATCGTAATCAAAACAAGTGAAGCCACTACAACCATAGATTTTTTGAGAAACGAACTTCTCAAAACTGAATTGTCCATCGCAAATCACCTCTATTTATATGAATTTTTAACACACCGGAAAACCTTCGGATCTCCGAGCTGTTACTTATTTAAAGATTCCTATTTTCGCCAAAGCACGGCACGGTATTTTTTGAAATACAGAGCCACGCAGATCGACAGGCATCTGTCATAAACTAAAAATATCAGATTCCCAACCGCAAGAAAGACAAGCGGAAGATCAACGCCGAACAACCTGAACTCTTCACTGCTCATATTAAACACAAATAACATAATATAATAAGCAGATATCGCCGATATATTGAAAACTATCAGCTTTAGCAGGTATTTTAAAAATTTGTTTTTTAACCTTTCTATGTATGCTTTCAGAAAAGGATAGTAGCCAAAAAGAAGTATATATAACACCACAGCCTCTTTATCTGCAACCGTGATAAGCGACAGCAAAGAAACCGACAGATATACCAAAAATGACCATTTTACACCAAATTCAAGAAATATTGGTATAAGCAACACACCTGCTGCCAAGGGGAGAGCATAGGTGCCATAGGGGAATATCCCCGATATCAACAAAATTACAAGTGAAAATGCAGAAATCAACCCGCCGACAGCAACATTGACGGCAGAACTGCGTTTCATCAGCAGCCACCTCCGCAGCAGTTGCAGCAGGCATTCATACACAGAGAGCACATACACATCTCCAAGCAGCCACAGCCGGTCGCTGAGGCGGTATTGTCATAGCCACGTGTAGCTCCGTAACGTCTGCTGTTCACCAAATTGCTGTAAGCAGCGTTGTACTCGGGGTTTGACGGGTCAAGCTGAACTGCTTTTTCAATAAACTGATAAGCCTGTTCGTTCCAGCCACGTCTTGAACATACCATACCCTTTAAGAAGTACCATTCTGCTGTGGTGCGTAAAAAATCATCCATTTCGTCAAGCATCTTTTCCGCTATGTCAACATTTCCCGACATAATATAAGAACGTATCCTGCTAAACTGAGGATCTCTGTTTGTCTGATAAGAATAACTCTGAGCCTGTGTCTGATTTGATGAGGACTGATTTTTACGCATATCAACAATAGTATCGTAGGCTTCGTTTATCTCCTGCATCTTCTCATTTGCAACGTCCTTGAGCGGACTGTTGGCGTATTTGTCAGGGTGATATTTTTTTGCTAATTCTCTGTATGCTGTCTTAATCTGTTCATCGGTTGCGTTATTTGCAACACCCAAAACTTCATAAGGATTTTTTACCATTTCTTTCCTCCGATAAAACTTTTTGTTGTCTTGAAGTCAACCCCATATAGAGGATATTATCTATGATTTCCCCGTAATTATAGACAGTCAGCAGTTCTCGGCTGTCACAGATATTTGCCAGACACTGATTTAAAACCTGATTGCAGTACCCCCTAAAATCATCATTTTTGGAGTACCGAATAAACGGGTTGAAATTTCCTTTTTTTATATCATCGGCAATATCGTCTGCCGCATCCATAAAATATATCCATCTGCCGAGATTATAGCCCAAGGTATGCAGGATCAGCTTTTCATTTTTGTCATCTGATTCCAATGACAAGACCTCTGCCAGCATAGAAGCGGTTGGGTCGGCAGCCAGATCAAGGTGGACATCCTCTCTGTTTTCGACCTCCTGCTGGTACTCATACATCTTGGCAACTGCCGTACATATATCCTTATAATTCTTTTTTGCTATGTTATATTTTTTTATATTTTTTTTTCTTATTATTTTGAAAAAAATTTTTTTGATGCCTCCGGAATCTCTGACGTTGTC
>CACYCD010000035.1 GCA_902772755.1 uncultured Ruminococcus sp. | reverse complement strand
TTCTGTGCAGGAAAAATAACCGTGAAGGATAACAAAACTATAATTTCAGAATAAGAGGTGCTTACCTATGAAACCAATTTCTTTTGAGAGTGATCTCAGCAGTAATGCCTATCCCGGCAGAGGAATTATGCTCGGCATAACCGCAGACGGCACTAAGGCAGTTATAGCCTACTTTATAATGGGAAGAAGCGAGAACAGCCGTAACCGTATTTTTGTTGAGGACGGAGAGGGCATACGCACACAGGCTTTTGACGAGAGCAAGCTGGTTGACCCCTCGCTCATCATTTATGCCCCCGTGAGAGTTCTCGGCAACAGGACCATAGTCACCAACGGCGACCAGACGGACACGGTTTATGACCTGATGAACGCAGAGCAGACCTTTGAGCAGAGCCTGAAAACAAGGACGTTTGAACCAGATGACCCCAACTTTACCCCCAGAATTTCGGGTGTGGTGAATGTGACGGACGGCAAGGCGGATATCTCTATGTCGATCCTAAAGAGCGATGACGGCGACCCTGCTTCCTCGCTCAGATATACCTTCACCTATGAGAACCCCACACCGGGCAAGGGAAGGTTTATCCACACCTATATGGGTGACGGAAATCCCCTGCCGAGCTTTGAGGGTGAGCCTACCCCTGTTATCGTGGGAAATGATGACATTGATACCTTTACCGCTAAGGTGTGGAATGCTCTCAACAGCGACAACAAGGTGTCACTTTTCACACGCTATATAGATATAGCCACAGGCAAATACGAGTCAAGAATTGTCAATAAAAATAAGTAAGAGGTAGTTATGAAAGAACTGGAACTGAAATACGGCTGTAATCCTAACCAAAAACCTTCAAGAATTTTTATGAAGGATGACAGAGAGCTTCCCATTGAGGTACTCAACGGAAAGCCCGGATATATCAACTTTTTAGATGCGTTCAACAGCTGGCAGCTGGTTAAGGAGCTTAAAGCCGCCACGGGACTTCCTGCGGCAGCTTCGTTCAAGCACGTATCGCCTGCCGGTGCAGCGGTTGCAACGGAGCTTTCCGACACGCTCAAAAGGATATACTTTGTTGATGACCTTGAGCTGACCCCCATTGCCTCAGCTTATGCAAAGGCAAGAGGTGCAGACCGTATGAGCTCATACGGCGACTGGGCGGCACTCTCCGATGTCTGCGACAAGGAAACAGCCCTGCTTCTCCAAAGAGAGGTATCTGACGGCATCATTGCTCCCGGCTACACCGATGAAGCACTGGAGATACTCAAAACCAAGAGGAGAGGCACATACAATATTGTCAAGATAGATCCCGACTATGTTCCTGCTCCGCAGGAGTACAAGGACGTTTTCGGCGTTACCTTCCAACAGGGAAGGAACGAGCTGAAAATAGATGAGGACTTCCTCACACAGAACATCGTTTCCGATAATAAGGAGCTGACTGCGGAGGCGAAGCGTGATCTGCTCATAGCTCTTATCACGCTCAAATACACCCAGTCAAATTCCGTTTGCTACGCAAAGGAGGGTCAGGCTATCGGCGTTGGTGCAGGTCAGCAGTCAAGGATACACTGCACCCGTCTTGCAGGAAACAAGGCTGATATCTGGTACCTCAGACAGCACCCCAAGTGTCTTGCCCTCCCGTTCAAGGCAGATATCAGACGCCCCGACAGGGACAACACCATTGATGTTTATATTTCCGATGAGTACGAGGACGTACTGCGTGACGGCACCTGGGAGCTGTTCTTCACCGAAAAGCCCGAACCGCTCACAAGAGAGGAAAAGAAGCAGTGGCTAAGTACCTTCAGCGGTGTGTCACTCGGCAGTGATGCGTTCTTCCCGTTCGGTGACAATATCGAGAGGGCAAAGAAGAGCGGTGTGCAGTATATTGCAGAGCCGGGCGGTTCTATCCGTGACGACAATGTTATTGAAACCTGCAACAAGTACGGTATGACACTGTGCTTCACGGGCATCAGACTGTTCCATCACTAAGAGGTAGAATATGAATGTATTGATGATAGGCTCGGGCGGCAGAGAACACGCCCTGATCAAGAAAATACTTGAAAGTCCACGCATCGGCAAGCTCTACTGTGCCCCCGGCAACGGCGGTATTTCCCGTGATGCGATAACAGTAGATATCCCTGTTATGGATAAGGAAAAAATGGTAGCTTTTGCCAAGGAAAATGATATTGACCTTGCGTTCGTAGCACCCGATGATCCGCTTGCCGACGGAATGGTAGATGCTTTTGAAGAAGCAGGCATACGTGCCTTCGGACCGAAGGCGAATGCCGCTGTAATAGAAGCTTCAAAGGTTTTTTCAAAGAACCTTATGAAAAAATACGGCATACCCACCGCACAGTATGAGGTGTTTGACGACTCTCAGAAGGCTGTTGAGTGGGTGACCTCCAACAGTGTTGCCCCCTGTGTGGTGAAGGCTGACGGACTTGCACTCGGCAAGGGTGTGCTGATCTGCCCCACCACGGAGGACGCAGTAAACGCCATAAAGACTATTATGGAGGACAAGAAGTTCGGTGCATCGGGCAACAGCGTTGTAATTGAGGAATTTCTGACGGGTCCCGAGGTTTCCGTCCTCTCCTTCACGGACGGCAAGACTGTCAAGCCGATGGTCAGCTCAAAGGATCATAAGCGTGCCTACGACAATGACGAAGGTCTGAACACCGGCGGAATGGGTACGATAAGCCCCAATCCGTACTACACCGACGAGCTTGCACAGCAGTGTATGGACGAGATCTTTGTTCCCACTGTGAACGCTATGGCGAAGGAGGGCAGACCGTTCAAGGGCTGTCTGTACTTTGGCTTGATGATGACGCCCAAGGGTCCCAAGGTCATCGAGTACAATGCACGCTTCGGCGACCCCGAGGCTCAGGTAGTACTGCCGAGGCTAAAGACAGATCTGCTTGATATCTGCGATGCGGTTATTGACGGCACTCTGGATAAGCTGGAGATAGAGTGGTCTGACGAGCCGACTGCCTGTGTGGTAATGGCAAGCGGCGGATATCCCGAGTCATACAAGAAGGGCATAGAGATGTTCGGCTTGGACGACAAGGGTCAGGTAGAGGGTGCTGTTGTCTATCACGCAGGAACAAAGTACGCTGACGGAAAATTCTACACCAACGGCGGCAGAGTTATCGGCGTTACGGCTAAGGGTGCCGACCTTGACGAGGCTCTCAAAAAAGCCTATGATGCAGTGGGCAGGATAAGCTTTGAGAACGCTCACTACAGAACCGATATCGGAAGAACTAAATAAATCACACCATAGGGCTGAGGTCATTCCTCAGCCTTTTTATTATCTTTTTTTCCAGTCTGGAAATATAGGACTGCGATATCCCCAGCAGGTCGGCAACTTCTTTTTGGGTGAGTGCTTTTTTGTTGTTAAGACCGAACCGCATTTCCATGATCAGCTTTTCACGCTCATTCAGCCTGTCGACTGCCTGCAGCAGAAGGTCACGCTCCAGCTCGTTTTCAAGGTCACGGTTCACGATATCGGGGTCGCTCCCCAGCACGTCACACAGCAAAAGCTCGTTGCCGTCCCAGTCGGTGTTCAGAGGTTCTTCAATTGAAACCTCGTTCTTTTTGTTGGCGATTTTTCTCAGATACATAAGTATCTCGTTTTCTATGCACCGTGAGGCGTATGTCGCAAGCTTGATGCTCCTTTCGGGTGAAAATGTGTTTACTGCCTTGATCAGCCCGATAGTGCCTATTGAAATAAGGTCGTCAACAGGTACGTTTGAGCTTTCAAACTTTTTGGCTATGTACACCACAAGACGCAGGTTATGTACTATGAGCTTGTTCTTGCCCGTATCGTCCCCTATGGCTATCCTTCCGAACGCCTCCGCTTCCTCGTCCTTAGTAAGCGGAGGCGGGAGGGTGTCTGAGCTGTTGATGTAAAATATCCTGTTTCCGCAGGTAAGTATTTTTGCGGTCATTCTTCTGAAAAAAGTAGTGACCTTCGCCAAGGCTTCGGCGTACCTCGGCGGCTCATCGTCGGGAATGCCGTGCAGGGCGGAATAATCGTTTTTGCACAAGGTTTTTTTAAAGCAGTTTCTAATCATAACAATCACTCACATATATTTTTATAGTTAAAAATTGAACAGATCTCTCCGTTAAAAACATTTTCACATACGCCGATGTAAACACGGGTGTTTATTTTTTCGTTGTCGATATACAGCTCATCGGGGACGAAGCCCCTGACAAGCCCCTCACCGCCGAGGGAATTGAAGGGTATGATGCGGTAGGGATAGTCCTCATAAGCCAAGCCGTCAAGCAGTTTTCTTTCAACTATTATCACCTCACTTCCGCTGAATGGCTCTCTGATGTTACAGCAGGTGTCATACTTTGACAAAAAACTGCACCTATTACCCTTGTAGAAAAATGATACCTTGTGTATCAGATCTCTTTTGTCTGTCCTTATGCGGTCAATTACGGAGATCATCGCATACGCTGTAACAGTGAAGCCTATCAGCAGGAGCGGTGACAGTTGAAAATACACTGTGCCGTTGTTTATCACCACAAAGTCACTGCGTATCAGATTCATCAGAAACAGCACTATCCCCGAAAAACAGGAGCTTATCAGAAAAAATACAAATATCCGCTTTACCGACACAACAGGGGAGCTTTTTCCGAAGGCTGTCAAAATGATAATAATTGCAATGGCAAGCTTTGCCAAAAGATTGAATATAAACAGCATATCGGGCAATAATATGATCAGGGACGAAATCCCTCCGACAACTGCACCGGCGATAAGTCGGCGGTATCTGTAATTTATCTTTAAAATTTTTGCCGTAAGTGACAATAAAAGGTAATCAATAATAATATTGGTAAAAATCAGAGTATCAATATAAATCGTCAAGCAATTCACCCTATAATATTATTACATAATAAGGCAAATAAAATTGTCATAAGAAAGGTTGAAAAAAATATGTTATCAGGGTTTTTTATAGGTCTTTTTATCGGAGCGGCAATAGGTGTGTTTGCTATGTGTCTGATGATAGCAAGCCGTGACGATTAAATCTGAATATTGTGTGATATTATTTCTGTTTCCGTTTACATCGGCAAAAAAATGTGGTATTGTAATCTAAACAGCCGATAAAGGAGACAGATCATGTCACACAGATCATCACATGCAAAAGAGAACAAACGTTTCAAAAAACGATATATCATAATCCCCACTTCAATTCTGCTTGCTGTATTGTTTATGGTAGGCGGTTGGGTGCTGTCAAAAAAGGTATGGGGGTTCATAACTTCACTTGCCGGCAACGGTGACACGGTGCATAATATCATTGCATCTGCACGGGCTGACAGTGACGACAGGATACTTGTCCGCCTGAGCGAGGATTCCGACCCCATCTATATAGATGCGGTTGACGGTATGCCAGTAAATACATACGATGACGACAGCTTTTATCTTGATGACAACGGCTTGCTAGCCTATTCGCACAACGGAGAAAAGATATCCACCATTGGAATCGATGTCAGCTATGTTCAGGGCGATATCGACTGGTTCTCGGTCAGGGACGCAGGAGTGGACTATGCGGTAATCCGCTGCGGAGGCAGAGGCTACGGCGACAAGGGCATACTGTTTACAGATGAAAAATTCGTACAAAACATCGAGGGTGCAGTCAATGCAGGGCTTGATGTCGGCGTGTACTTCTACAGCCAGGCGGTCACTGTGGCGGAGGCAGAGGAAGAGGCCGACTATGTGCTTGACCTGATAAAGGATTATGATATCAAATATCCCGTGGTGTTTGACTGGGAGCATTATGAATATGACGAGGCAAGGACAGATGATATTGACGGACAGACCCTGACCGATATCGCACTTGCTTTTTGCTCAAAAATAAAGAACTCAGGCTATTCCCCGATGATCTACGCAAACAGAAGTCAGCTTTACAATGAGTACGATCTTTCAAGAATGACAGAGCTGGAATTTTGGCTTGCTTCATACGAAAGCCGTCCCGACTATTATTATGAATTTGGGATCTGGCAGTATACCACCGAAGGACAGATAGACGGCATTGAGGGAAATGTGGATTTGAATATATGTCTGTATGATTACGGGAACGGGGAGTAATTTTCTGCAAAAGCAAAAAATATTTGTTGTGATAATTACCAAAATAATTTAATAATTTTCTTTGCTTGTAATTATTTGTGATGAAGATTTGCAATAGTTATTGCAAAATAGTTACCGAATGATATAATGGTAGCTGTGACTGTTACGAATATGTTACAGGCAAAGGAGTTTTTCAGGTGGAACCCAAGGATTTTGATTACAAAAATGAAAATATATTTGAATATTATTCTTCGGACAAAGCAGACGGACGCAGAAGCCGCCGCTCCAAAAGGAACCAAAAGAGCAGTTATCCGCTGATATTCTCGGCACTGTTTTTGGCAGCCGCTCCGTTTATGGCGGTCGGAAAGCTTCTGACCGGCAAGCACAGCTTTGGCTATAAAATGAAGCACATCGTTGCTCCGGCTCTGTCGGTGCTTGTGCTTGCAGGCACTGTCGCATTCTGGACAAATGCCGATTACGGTCTGGAGGTCAGCTGTAAGGGAGAAACAGTTGCCCTTGTGTCCGATACAAGCGTGATAGAGAAGGCGAGAGAGCTTACCAGCAATCGTATTTCCGACGGTGTAGACGAGGAGTTCACTCCTGTTTACCGTCTTACAGTCGTCAACGACAGCAACACCGCTGCGGAGGTCTCAACTGCATTTGTAAAGAACGATGACAGTGTGGCTGACAACCTCACGGGCTTGTATATTGACGGTGAGCTTGCAGGCGTCTGCCGTTCATCGGAGGAACTCCAAGCAGGACTTGACGCCCTCATAAGCGAATACACGGAAAAGTATGAAGATGCTCTTGAAATTGGCTTTTCGGCAAAAACTGAGGTCAAAGAGGGAATATTCAATACCGAAGACGTTGCAGAGGCTGACGAGGTGATCAAGCAGGCAATGCTTGACAAGAAGCTCCAGGTGCTTGTAAAAACAGAGGTCACGGAGACCGAGACCATACCCTTTGCGACAAAGACAAAATACGATAAATCCAGACCCAAGACCTACAAGGAGATCAAGCGTGCAGGAACGGACGGCAAGCAGGAAACTACATACACGGTTTCTTATCTGAACGGAGTTCAGTCGGATGCAGTTATCACAGCGGTCAGAAATATCAAAAAACCCGTAGACAAGATAATTCTCAGGGGTAGCAGTAAGGCTGACACCAAGGTATACTCCGATAAGGTCAGCAGTTCCGGCTTTATGTGGCCTGTTCCCTCTGTTCACAATATAACTTCAACCTTTGGCTACCGCTGGGGTTCTCTGCATACAGGCATTGACATTGCAGACGGCGACTGCTACGGTGCTCCGATAGTGGCTTCAAAAGCCGGTACTGTGGAGTGGGCAGGCTATGACGATTCGGGCTATGGCAACTATGTCATAATCAACCACGGCGACGGCACAAAGACCCTCTACGGTCACGCTTCGGCAGTTCATGTGAGCAAGGGTCAGAGCGTATCTCAGGGTCAGACAATAGCCTCCATCGGCTCAACAGGCTTTTCAACCGGAAACCACTGCCATTTTGAGGTCAGAACAGGCGATGACTACTCGGACAGACAGGATCCGCTTAATTATGTATCGAATTGAGGGCACTCCCTCCGTCACAGCGGAGCTGTGCCACCTCCCTCGAAGAGGGAGGCTGGACTCCCTCCGTCACGGCTTTGCCGTGACACCTCCCTCTGAGAGGGAGGCTTTTTTTGCAGGGACTTTTTTTGGATTTACTATTTGAACATATAGGATGCGGTATCTACTACTTCTCCCATGGCGTGGAGGGCTTTGTCTACCTTCTTTTTGAGCGGGGTTTTCATTCCGCTTGAGATCATCTTTTCGCCGATCATACCCACAGCTATGCCCGAGGCTACTCCTATACAGATACCCTTCATCATTCCCGAAGTA
>CACYCD010000034.1 GCA_902772755.1 uncultured Ruminococcus sp. | reverse complement strand
GCCCAATTGCTCTGACTGTCGGGCGTAAAGTTGGGTCTTGCGGCTATATCGGGCGGAAAGAAGAAGGATTCTATGATATGAAGATATCTCTGGTTCACATTGTACAAAACCGCACCCCAACCATTTGGCCATTCGGTTATACGGTAGTTCTGAGTGACCGTCAGCACAGCGGGCAGCAAAATGAACAGTGCCATACCAAAGCCGATAAGCACCTCAAAAGCCAGCAGACAAAGCTCCTTAAACTTTATTTTTGGAAAACTCCTTGTGCATATTCTTATTACCCAGTATATTATAACAAACACTACCATTCCCACAAAGAAATAGTAGTTCATTACAGAAGACGCAAATACACTGAGGGCGACTATACCCTTGCGTTTTTTGTACATAAATTCGTCAATTGCACATAGCAAAAACGGAAAAACAACTATCGCTTCGTGAAAATGATTGAAAAATATATTGTAAAGACTAAAGCCCGAAAAAGCATAGAGCATACTGCCAAGCACAGCATAACCCGGGTGACTGAAATATCTCCTAAGATAATAGAAAGAACCCAGAGAAGCCAGCCCCAGCTTCAAAATGAGAAGCGGTGCCATAAGATAGGGGACAGCCCCCGACGGAAAAAGCAGGGTGAACAGAAAAAACGGACTGCTTATTAGATAAAAGCTGTAGCTGCCGATCAGATTTGCACCGAGGTCTGTTTTGTTGCTCCACATAGTTTCGCCGTTTAAAACAGAGTCATGCACCATCTGATAAAACGGGATCTGCTGTGCATTATAGTCGCCGTAATAAATGAATAAGCCTCCGTCGATCACTATTCCCCAGATGAAAAGTGTAAAACCGAGAAATATTCCCGTCAAAAACGATATCAAGGCATAATTATATTGTTTTCTTGTTATTGGTAACCAATTCCTCATATTTAAATAAAATTCTCCAAAATCATTATAAATGTGTTTACCTGCACCGAAAAAAGATGTATAATGAGTGATATACGAATAAAAAATACTTTCATAGCATTATACCATAAATATTTGGATTTTGCACTATTTTTTTAAAAATTTAACGGAGGTTTTTTAAAAATGGAAAATAGTCACTTTTTTGCCATGCTCAGCCGTATGAAATTTATCAACCGCTGGGGCTTGATGTACAATACCAACAGTGAAAATATCAGCGAACATTCTCTGCAAACAGCTATGTTTACACATTGTATGATATTGATGCACAATCGGGAATATTCCGATGATCTGAATGCCGAGCGTGGTGCGTTGCTTGCTATGTACCACGATACAAGTGAAATAATAACAGGTGATCTTCCCACTCCCGTAAAGTACTACGATCCCGACATCAGGGACGCCTACAAAAGAGTTGAGGTGTATGCAGAGGACAGACTGCTGTCGCTGTTGCCGGATTATCTACGCAGCTATTATACGGACATCATACACTATAATGAAAAGGATAAACAGCTGTGGAAGTATGTTAAGGCTGCAGATAAAATATCGGCTATCACAAAATGTATCGAAGAGATAAAAATCGGAAATACTGAATTTACAGATGCCTATCAGTCGCTTACAGCTTCGTTTAAAGAGATGGATATGCCTGTTGCACAAAAATTTTATGAAGAATTTGTTCCGTCCTTCAAATTAACACTTGACAAGCTAAAATAAATGTTGCATAATGCTATAAGATGTGTTATTTTGATGAATAGTTCTTTTTTGGAATTATATTCATTACAGCAGTTGGTATAATGTTATAATAAATATGTCGATTTTTAAGGAGCATAATTATGGCAGAAAATCATATTAGTGAAGACGAGGGCTTCGTTGACATTTCTTCCCATGCGACCCATTCGTTCAAGCCTGTATCGGTTCCCAAGCCGTCAGGTAAAAAGAATCTGATAATCCGTATAGTTTGTCTTGTACTCACCGTTATCTGCGGTGTGGCAGGAGCAGGCTTGTGCTACGCATCTTCACTTATTTCTTCCGTGATAGATACCGACCACACGCTTGATAAGGACGACAAGGTCTATACCGTGACCGACAAAAAGAAGCAGGATGTTGTTGTTGACAATGAGCTGATCGAAAATGAGGACGTACTCAATGTTATGCTCTTCGGTGAGGACTACAGAGAGGACGAGTCCGACCGTGGACGCTCGGATACAATGATACTTGTGTCGCTTGATGTCAGAAACAAGCAGATAAAGCTCACTTCTTTTCTGCGTGATACCTATGTTTATATCCCGACAGGTGACGAGAACGAGGGCTGGAACAAGCTCAATGCTTCCTACTCCTTCGGCGGAGCAAAGCTTGCTGTCAAAACAATTGAGAGTAATTTCGGTGTTAAGATCGACAGATACGGTGTAGTGAACTTCAGCGGTTTCAGAAATATTATAGAAGCCCTCGGCGGTGTAACTATCCCCATCACAGGCACAGAGGGACGATACATCAATGCACAGATAGATTATAATAATCAGAATTGCAAAAAGATTCCCGAAAAATATTGCATTACCGAATATAAAAAGGATAAGAAGGGAAACATTCTCTACGATAACGATGGCGATCCCATTGAAGTTACCAGAAAAGTTACCCTTAACGGCAAACAGGCTCTGTGGTATGCCAGAAACCGAGGAAGTGACGAGATCAGTACTGAGGAGATTTTCTCGGGTGATGACTGGGACAGAACAGAAAGACAGAGAAAAATGGTGAGTGCAGTTATCAAAAAGATGAAGAAAGCTTCATTTACCAAGCTTTTAAGAGTAATGCAGGAAATAGGTCCTATGATAACCACTAATTTCAAGGAAAGCGAAGTTACCTCACTCGCTGCCGGTGCAATGACCTTCCTCAGCTACCCCATGTATCAGATCCATGTTCCGATCGGTGATGCAGGCGACCCGAATTCTCTG
>CACYCD010000033.1 GCA_902772755.1 uncultured Ruminococcus sp. | reverse complement strand
CCTGCCGACTTAAAGCTCATAGAAGATGCCCGTCTGATGGTCGATGAGAAGGCACTTACGGGAGAATCCGTTCCTGTTGAAAAGGATCATAAATTTGTCCCGGGAGAAAAAACAGGCATAGGCGACAGGCTTGATCTGGCATATATGTCAACTGTTGTCACCTACGGACGAGGCATAGGAGAAGTTATCCATGTCGGTATGGACACTCAGATCGGCAAGATCGCCGATATGGTCGGTAAAGAAAAGGATAAGCCTTCACCTCTGCAAAAGGGTATGGACGAGCTAAGCCGAGTGCTGGGTATAGGCGTAATAGTAATCTGTGCCATAGTATTTTTAATAGGCTTTTTGCAGAACAGAGAACCGCTTGAACTGTTGATGACTGCAGTATCACTGGCAGTAGCCGCTATACCGGAGGGAATACCCACAATTGTTACCATTGTGCTTGCACTGGGTATGCAGAGAATGGCAAAAATTAATGCAATTGTTAAAAATATGCCTGCCGTGGAAACTCTTGGTGCAGTCAGCTATGTCTGCTCCGATAAAACAGGCACTCTCACTCAGAACAAAATGACTGTGGTAAAGGCTTTTGAGGACGGAAAATATCTTGACCTTGACAGCCTTGACCCCGAAAAGCACGATATTTTGATAAAAGGCTTTATGCTCTGCAATGATGCAAGCATAGCCTCAGACGGTACTGAGGTGGGAGACCCCACCGAAACCGCTCTTGTAGCGTTTGCAAAGCGTTACGGTATCGAGAAATCCGAGTCCGAAAAAGAAAATCCCAGAATAAACGAAAAAGCTTTTGACTCCGACAGAAAGCTGATGACTACTGTTCACGCAACCTCGGGCAAGAGGATAGTAGCCTTTACAAAGGGCTCAACAGACGAGCTTCTCACACGCTGTACGCATATTATGTCGGGTGGCAAAGTACGTGAAATAACTCCCAAGGATATGGCTCAGATCTCAAATGCTATGTCTGAAATGTCGAACGAAGCTTTGCGTGTTCTCTCGCTAGCCATACGTGAGGGTGATAAAAATGCCGTTGAGCAGAATCTTACCTACATAGGTATGATAGGTATGATAGACCCCGAGCGTCCCGAGGTGGTAGAGTCGATAAAGACATTCAAGCGTGCAGGCATCAAAACTGTGATGATAACGGGCGACCACAAGGATACTGCCCTGGCGATCGCCAAAAAGCTGGGTATTGCCGAGCGTCCCGATGAATGTGTTATGGGTCACGAATTAGAGGATATGTCCGATGATGAACTTCGTGACAGGGTTTCCGACCTTGCGATTTTTGCACGAGTTTCACCCGAGCACAAGGTAAAGATAGTTAAGGCTATCCAGGGCAATGGATATATAGCAAGTATGACCGGTGACGGAGTAAACGATGCACCCTCGCTCAAAGCCGCTGATGTAGGTGTGGCAATGGGAATAACAGGCACCGATGTTGCCAAGGGTGCCGCAGATATCGTTTTGCAGGACGACAAATTCACCACAATTGAAAAAGCTGTCAAAGAGGGCAGAAATATCTACGAAAATGTTAAAAAATCGATCCTCTTTGCTCTGTCCTCAAATATCAGTGAAATAATAGTTATGTTTGCTGCAATTGCAGCAGGTCTTGCCGCTCCGCTGAAGGCAGTGCATATTCTCTGGATAAACCTCCTCACCGACTCACTGCCCTGCTTTGCCCTTGGTGTAGATCCCAACTCTTCTTCCGATGTTATGAACAAACAGCCTCGTAAAAACGGGGAATCCCTGTTTGCAGGCGGAGGATATGTCAATATAGGCATTTACAGTATTGTGATAGCACTGGTGACATTTATTGCATTCCTCTATGCACCGATATCCCATCTCAGCTCGATGGGTCTTGACTATACGCTCGGAAATATTATTGACAGCTTCAAGAATAAGGATATCGTTATGCAGTCACAGACACTTGCATTCTGTACGCTTGCTATGGCGGAGCTTTTCCATGCTGTGGGAATGAGAGATGTCAATACCTCCGTGTTCAGATTCAATCACCTTGACAACAAGGTTATGATACTCGCTTTGGCGGTAGGTGTTCTGGGTCAGGTAGCTGTTACAGAGATACCGTTCCTTATGAACATCTTCGGCACAGTCAGAATGACCGCTCAGATGTGGCTGTTTGTCGTGTTTATAGCACTGGCTCCCGTGCTTGTTCACGAGATAATTGCCATTGTCAAAAAGCTCAGAAAAGGTTAAAAATTTGTAATAATATTTATAATTTCTTATGATTTGTTGACTATCTCAAATAATAGTGATAGAATAACAATAGGTTATTTTAATTTCTGTCCGATAAAGATTGGAAAGTATCATAGGAGGTTAGTAATGAAAAAGTGTAAGGTCTGCGGACTCCCCACCAGCGTGTTTGTTGCGATCGTTTCTTCTTTGGTAGCTCTTTTTGCTACTGCAACGGCATTTTTGATCGTCAAAGAAAAGAAGAGAAGAGATGAAGAGGAGCTGGAGCGTTACCTCGATGAGTCCATTCAGTAATAAATGATTTTTCCCCTGCATAGTATTCTACAGAATAATATGTGGGGGATTTTTATGCTTACGACCTTTGCTTTGGAACAATACCGCTTCATGGGGATCAAACGGCTGTTGCTGCCTTTTGTGCGTGACAAGGTGACGGAGGATTATGTACAAATAAACGAGCTGGAGATCAGGCGGTTAAAATACATAAGCTATCACAAAAAAATAAACTGGGATACGGTCTACACTCATGCCGGCTATGAGGCAAAGTCGCTTGTGTGTGACGGGGATATACATTTTCCCTACGGAATGGGTCTTTTGAGGTACAGCAGCCGCAGATTTTATGCACGTATGGCGGAAAACTTTGCCCTCTGTGTGCTGAGGGAGATGGAACACCCCGAAGGTGTGAGGATAGCTTTTTATGATTTGGACTGTTCAAGCTGGGAGTTTTTGACAAAGCTTTGTGAGCTTACCGATAATTTTATTGCGGTCACTGCCGATAAGGAAAAGTATTCAAAGGTATCCGATCTGCTTTTGAATGACTGCGGAGTAAGTATGGTGCTGACCGGCAATTTGAACAGAATGAAGGATCGTGACCTCATCATAGCACCCTCACGGCTGACAAAGAGCTTTGAAACAGGTGCAAGGACGGTCATTCTCACTTGTGATGTCCCTAAATGTGAGCTTAATGCACAAATTTACTCCGACTACAAGATCACCCTGCCGCCGATCTACAGACCGATCGCCGAGGATTTCAGTGACGAGATGTATTTAGCTTCCGCACTCTACACCGCCGGCAAGCAGTATTCGCTGGGCGGAGTTGTGCCGACAGTTGCTTTTAACCCCTACGGAACGGTCACTGTAAAAAGTCTTGCAAAATATCTTGATAATTTAGCTTGACATAATTCTGTCAAGCTATTATAATTACTTGAAGAAACTGTTTAATAAGGATGTGTTTTTGTGGCTGCCAATAAGAAAATTATCCTTACAGCCGAAGGACTTAAAAAGCTGGAAGAGGAGCTTGAATTATTAAAAGGCGAGAAGCGTTCCGAAATTGCCGAAAAGATCAAGGTCGCACGTTCCTACGGTGACCTCTCCGAAAACTCGGAGTATGATGATGCAAAAAATGAGCAGGCGATCCTCGAAGCCAGAATTGCCGACATTGAGGCTACACTGAAAAATGCGGAGATCCTCGATGAAAGCGAGATCAACAACGACAAGGTTCATGTCGGAAGTATAGTAAAGGTACTCAACATAAACCTCAACAGAGAGATGACGATGAAGATCGTCGGTTCAAACGAGAGTGACCCCAAGAAGCTCTTTATTTCCGATGAAAGTCCCGTAGGTCTGGGCTTGCTCGGAAAAACTATCGGTGATGTAGCGGAGATAGAGACCCCCCGTGGTTCAGTCGGCTACAAGGTGCTTGATATTACAAGATGATTTGATCTGAATGGGGAACGGCACTGCCGTCCCCTCTGTTATATTTGGGTATGGAAGGAAGATAAAAATGGGAGAAAACAAGAACAACAACGGCGGCGATCTGCTTCAGGTACGCCGTGACAAGCTTGCTGAGCTTCAGGCAGCAGGCAGAGATCCCTATATGGTGAACACCTCTGACAGGGATACGCTCAACAAGGAGATCTCAGACAACTTTGAAAGCTTTGAGGGCAAGACCGTCTGCATTGCAGGTCGTATTATGTCCAAGCGAGGCAAGGGCAAGGTTATGTTTATGGATATCCACGACCGAAGCGGAAAGATGCAGATCTTTGCAAAATTTGACGACCTCGGAGAAGAGGTGTACAAGGGTCTGAAAAAGTGGGATATCGGCGACATTATGGAGTGTACAGGCTTTGTTTTCAAAACCAAGATGGGCGAGGTATCTGTTCACGCAACAGCGGTAAAACTTCTTTCAAAGTCACTCCTTCCGCTCCCCGAAAAATATCACGGACTCAAGGACGTAGATCTCCGCTACCGTCAGCGTGAGGTTGACCTTATTATGAATCCCGAGGTCAGGGAGACCTTTGTAAAGAGAAGCAAGATAATCTCCACGATCAGAAATATTATGGACAGCAAGGATTTTGTGGAGATAGAAACTCCCGTACTCAACACTATCCCCGGAGGTGCTACGGCAAGACCGTTCATCACTCACCACAATACCCTTGACATTGATATGTATATGAGAATAGCCACGGAAATTCCGCTCAAAAGACTTATCATCGGCGGTATGGAGAGGGTGTAT
Organism: uncultured Ruminococcus sp.; assembly: GCA_902772755.1. Taxonomy (GTDB): domain Bacteria; phylum Bacillota; class Clostridia; order Oscillospirales; family Acutalibacteraceae; genus Ruminococcoides. The sequence goes on along the minus strand of CACYCD010000033.1, from coordinate 899 downwards.
GAGATCGGAAGGATCTTCCGAAACGAGGGTATGGATACCAGACACAATCCCGAGTTCACGACAATAGAGCTGTATCAGGCATATACCGACTACAACGGTATGATGGATATTACCGAAGAGCTTATCAACAAGTCCTGTCTTGCAGTCAACGGCACAGAGGATATCAAGTACGGCGACATGGAAATTTCTTTGAAAGCTCCGTTCAAGAGGATCACAATGATCGATGCCGTAAAGGAATATTCAGGTGTTGATTTCTCTGAGTTTATGGGTGATACGGAAAAAGCTAAGGAGGTTGCGAAGGAACTTCATCTTGAAGTCAAGTCCACAGATACCTGGGGCAATATCCTTGCAGAAGCCTTCGACAGCTATGTGGAGGATAAGCTCATCCAGCCTACATTTATCATTGATTACCCTGTAGAGATATCTCCGCTTACAAAGAGGAAAAATGACAATCCCCTGCTTGTGGAGAGATTTGAACTGTTCGTAGCAGGCGGAGAGCTTGCCAATGCCTATACCGAGCTAAACGATCCGATAGACCAAAGAGGAAGATTTGAGCATCAGATGATGCTCCGTGAAGCAGGTGACGACGAGGCAAATATGATAGATGAGGATTTCCTCACCGCTATGGAGTACGGTATGCCCCCCACAGGCGGTATGGGAATGGGCATAGACCGTCTTGTTATGATGCTTACCGACTCACAAAGCATCAGAGACGTAATAGCCTTCCCAACAATGAAGCCGTTGGATAAATAATGATATATACATTTGTATGAATATCAGCCGGAGGTCATTCTCCGGCTTTTGTAATAATATCACGCTGTCCCTAATATACTTTTAGAAAGGAAAGTTTCAAGAGGTGTATTTATGGGGAAGAATAAATTTTTGCGTGGGCTATCTAT
>CACYCD010000032.1 GCA_902772755.1 uncultured Ruminococcus sp. | reverse complement strand
CCTGTATGTAAAAAACGGTACGCCGATAAAGCCAAGAAGCTTCGGCGGCTTGCAGGAGAGCAAGCTCCGCTGCGGTACGGAAGCACTTCCGCTGATTGCCGGCTTTGCCGAGGCAGTGAGGGAGTTTGATATAGAAAATAACTCGGCACACGTTCAACAGCTGAGTGCCTATTGTGTGGAAAACCTGAGAGCCATTCCCGAAATCACCATAAATAGTGACGGTTTTCCGTATATAATCAACTTTTCAACTAACTGCATCATGAGCCAGACCCTACTGACCTTTTTGTCGGATAATTACGAGGTCTGCGTCAGCTCGGGTTCTGCCTGTCACAAGGGTGAGCTGAGTCACGTGCTGACCGCTTACGGCTATGATGCAAGACGAGTAAATTCTGCTATCAGAGTCAGCTTTTGTGAAAGCAACACACTTGACGATGTTGACGCACTGATAAGCGGAGTAAAAGACGGATTGAAAAAGCTAGTCAGATTCTGAGGTGAAGTTATGAAAAACTTAACAGGAGTTTTGCTTTGTATATGTATGCTGTTTTCGTTTGCCGCCTGTTCGGGCGATGCAAAGTCAGAGCCGTACATACCCCAAGGTTATACCTCCGTTCAGCAGGAAACAACTGTAGCCAAAACAGAACCGACCACAAAAAAAGCTACCAAAAAACCTAAGAAAAAGCCTGTCCCCACCACGCCCCAAGAACCGACAACTCAGACGGAATCGACGAAAGCAAGCACCGCAAAAAAGATAATAGAAACCATAATAACAACCTCCGTCACTTCATCTGCCGTCAGCTCGACTTCTTCATCTTCAACCGAGGACACCACAGACACCTCCGCAACAGCCCCCAAAAAGACAGGCAAGACTAAAAAATCGGAGACCTCCAACAAGAAGAAGCCGACTGAAAAAAGTGTAAAGAAAAAACTGCTGGTCACGTATTTTTCACGAACAGGCGAAAACTACGGTGTGGGCAACATCACCAAGGGCAATACTACCATAGTTGCCGAGATGATAGCAGAGCAGACCCACGCAGATGTATATGAGATAATCCCCAAGGTTCCCTATCCCTCGCTGTATGATGACTGCGTTGAGCAGGTCGAGCAGGAGCAGGAGGATCAGGTGCGTCCGGTGTTGAAGAACAAGCTCCCCTCGCTGAAGGAATATGATGTCATCTTCATCGGCTATCCCATTTGGCTGGAGGACTGCCCGATGCCCGTGTACACCTTTATGGAGGGGCTTAACTGGAAGGGAAAAACCATTGTGCCGTTCTGCACCTACGGCGAAAGCGGTATCTGTGATACCGAAAGCTATATCCAAGACACCTGCAAGGGTGCGAAGCTGTTGGAGGGCTACGAGGTCAAGGGAAAAACCGTTCAGGAATATCCCGACAAGGTGAAAGCCTCCGTCATAAAATGGCTGTCCCGATTAAAGTACTAGAGGGAAGTGGTAAGCGTGAAAGAAATAGTTTTGATAAAAGTAGGAGAGATCGTTCTCAAGGGACTTAACAGGAGGAATTTTGAGAGCCTGCTTATCAGGAACATCAAAAACTCCCTGCACGGTGCTTCGCCCTGCAAGGTGACCTCCGCACAGTCAACGATATATGTAGAACCCCTCCATGACGATGCCGATATTGATGAGATCTGCGAGCGTCTGCAAAAGGTTTTCGGCATTGTTGCACTTCACCGTGCGGCAGTGGCAGAGAAGAATATGGAGTGCATCACAAGCACAGCCCTGTCATATCTGGAAAATTACCTTGACGGAGCTTCCACCTTCAAGGTGGAGGCAAAGAGAAGCGATAAGAAATTTCCGCTCAAATCGCCCGAGATCTGCACTCAGCTGGGACACGAAATACTTGAAAAGTTCAGTCATCTCAGCGTTGACGTTCATCAGCCCGAGATACAGGTCACGGTTGAAGTCCGTGACTTTGCGGCGTATATCCACGCCGGCGTGCTAAAGGGTGCAGGCGGTGTTCCCGTTGGTTCAAGCGGAAACGGCACTATCCTGATCAGCGGAGGCATAGACAGCCCCGTTGCCGCCTGGATGATGGCTAAGCGTGGGCTTCGACTGAATGCAGTTCATTTTGCTTCACCCCCGTACACCTCTCAGCGTGCGGAGGATAAGGTGGTTCGCCTGCTGGAGAAGGTGTCCGCCTATGCAGGAAATATCAAGCTGTATGTAGTTCCCTTCACGGAAATTCAGGAAAATATCAAGAACAACTGCCCCGAAGAGCTGTTCACAATAATTATGCGTAGACTTATGATGCAGATATCTCAGCGAATAGCCGAACAGACCGGCAGCTCCTGCCTTATCACGGGCGAAAGCCTGGGACAGGTCGCTTCTCAGACGATGCAGGCGATAGTCACCACGGACGATGCCGCCGATATGGTGGTGTTCAGACCGCTGATAGGTATGGACAAGGAGGAGATCATCAGGATCTCACGCAAAATAGATACCTTCGATATCTCAATAGAGCCATACGAGGACTGCTGTACCGTCTTTACCCCCAAGCACCCACGCACTCGACCGGTGCTGAAATACGTCAGAAAGGCACAGCAGGACGGCAATTTTGAAAAAATGACAGAGACCGCACTCGAAAATTTGAAGGTTATAAATATATCTCCCGGCAAGCTATGAAAGTATTATTGATTTTAGACCGAAAAATTAAACTAAACAGCACTACCATTCTGCACCGCACGGAGCTTTCCGATTTTGCCGACAGAGCCTACCGCATCAGCCCCTCCAACCTCAAAGCTGCCGTCAAGCTGCTGATGAAAAAGTATGAGAACCTGGGCGAGGTCATCACCTCGGGCATCTGCAACACTGAACGTAAGTTCAGGCGACAGTATGCCCCCGTCATCACTATGCTTGAAAAACAGCTCAACCGTGATCAACCCGTCACAAAAGAGGAGATCGAGGATAAGTCTGCCAAAAAGAAGAAGCCCAAAAACACCAAGCACCCTCTGCTCAATAAGGCTGCCAATGCGTGGCGAAGGGTCAAAAACTCCACCTACTGCAGAAGAAAGCTTGTGGTGTTCAAAAGTCAGTACGGCTTTTGCTT